>JAFUIT010000053.1 GCA_017468345.1 Clostridia bacterium | reverse complement strand
CGCCGAAGTGGCGGCGGCAGTCAACCGCAACGGCATTTACCTTTCGGGCGGCGTTATGAAAATGGCGCAAGCGCCGCAATACGTCGGGTCAAAGCTTGTCATGCGTTATCGCGTGTGCGAAGAACCGCAATTTGCGACGGTGCTCGGCGGCGGAGTACTGTTGCAGGATAAGGAGCTGTTAAACCGCTTTGCAAGAAAAATCGATTAAATAAGTGATAAAAAGTCGGGGGGATGTTTTTCCCGACTTTTTCTTATATATAAGGAAGTAAAAATACGCGAAAAAAATTTTTTTACCAAAATACAAAATTTTTTTCAAAAACCCCTTGACAAACGAAAAAAACCTGCTATAATAAAAGTACAAAAGAAAGAAACAAACAAAAAATGTTTCAATCTTTCAAAAAAGAGGATAAACCGATGAACAAATAAAACATAGCCAAACGGAGTGAGAGTTGGCGCAGGGCCGTAGGGATACGGCGAAAAGTAAGACAAAGGAGGGTACGAAAAGCGATGATTCCTTCCCATTTGGAGGCAAGAGCCTAATATATAAGTAACCTAAAGCGCAAAGAAGGACGGAAAAGTCCTTGGTGTACTTGGAAAGCGTGACCGTGGAACGAAAGAAGCGGGAAATAGGTGAAAAGGAGGTATACGACGATGACCGTTGTAACTTCGAGGAAAATTAAAAAGGACGGGGATACTCCGACGTACACGTAAAAACCCTACCGACGGGAGGTCGGAAGTGGTAAAAATTGTTAAAGGAGGTACGTAGGAAATGATTTATATCCCGACGTCGCAAAGGTACTTTAACAAAGAAGATAAAGTGAGGTAACAGTCCAATGAACGTAATATGTGAGGAATGCAGATAGGAAAATATCCGTAAAGGAAACGCGCGGCTCGGCCGCAATACGAAATTAAGTTCGAAAAGACACGGATAGTAAAAAAGAGAAATGCATTCTTACAACTGAATACGAAGATAACACCCCTGTCAGGTTGGCAGGGGTTTATTGTTTGCCATAATATACGCTGATTGTATCATATCTTACTACACTTTTTGCCAAAGCCTTGCAAAATCCTTTTCATTATGGTATACTTTTATTATCACAAAGGGGGAAACCTTATGCGTACATACAGTTTAAACGGAAAATGGAAAATGACGGGGGGCGGGTACGAAGTGGAAGGCACTGTGCCCGGCTCGGTGTATTCCTTTTTATACGTGGATAACGCGTTGTTGCCTGACCCGTATTATCGGGACAACGAGGACGTCTATTTGGCGCTCGCCGAACATGAATATACCTTTGAGAAGAAGTTTGATTATACCCCGACGGGCAAGCCGACTTTCCTTATTTTCGAGGGGTTGGATACTCTTTGCACCGTCTACGTAAACGGACAAAAGGTCGCGGATACGGACAATATGCACCTTCAATATACTTTTGAGGTGCAAGACTTGTTGCAAAATGGCGAAAATACCGTAAAAGTAGTTTGCCATCCCGTTCCTCCGTATATCAAGGCGCGCAACGAGGAAAACAAACTGTTTGGCGCGTACGATTGTATGGCGGGATATCCGTATGTTAGAAAGGCGCATTGTATGATGGGTTGGGACTGGGGTCCTCGCCTGCCCGACGCAGGGATTTGGCGGAACGTCTACCTTTTGGAAAAGAACAGCGCGTCGATACAAGAAGTACACCTTGTACAGCGCCATGATAACGGGGAAGTTTACCTTACGCTGGACGTGGAAACGGACGGCGAAGGGGAGATAAGCGTTTGTTTGACGGCTCCGAACGGGCAACAAACGGCACTTTTACCCAACGCGGAAACAAAGATCGAAGATCCGCAGCTTTGGTGGCCAAACGGACTGGGCGAACAGCCTTTATATGAGGTGACGGTTTCCCTTAAAGAAAACGGAGAAACGGTCGATGAAAAACGGTTAAAAATCGGCTTGCGTGAATTGAAATTGATCCGCAAAAAAGACGATTTCGGCGAAAGTTTTTACCACGAGATCAACGGCGTGGATATGTTTGCGATGGGGGCGGATTATATTCCCGAAGACAATATTTTCAGCAGGATCACCCCCGAAAGAACGCGCACGCTGTTGACCCATTGTAAAAATTGCAACTTCAACGCGATCCGTGTGTGGGGCGGTGGATATTATCCCGACGATTTCTTCTTCGAGATCTGCGACGAGCTGGGTTTGGTCGTATTTTTCGATTTGATGTTCGCTTGTTCGGTGTACGAGCCGGATGAAAAAATGAAGGCGAGTATTGTGGAGGAAGTGACGCAAAACGTTAAGCGTATTCGTCACCACGCTTGTTTGGGGCTGATTTGCGGAAACAATGAAATCGAATGGCATTTCCACGAATATGTGGCGATTTCGGGCAGAACAGAAGTGGACGCGCTGAGCGCTATTTACCTCGAACTGTTTGAAAAACTTTTACCTGAAACGGTCAATACGGTTGCGCCCTATCTTCCTTACGTGCCCTCGTCCCCGACGTCGATCGGCGGTTTTGCCGACCCGAACGGCGAAGGATACGGCGATTGTCACGACTGGGAGCCGAATTATATGCTCTGCCGAAACCGTTTTTACCGCTACGTCAGCGAGTTCGGGTTTGAGGGCTTTCCCTGCTTAAAAACGGTGGAGAGTTTCACTTTACCCGAAGATAGAAATCCGCTTAGCAAAATCATGGATAGACATCAGCGTTCAAGCGGCGGGAACGAGTTGATTTTGACCTATCTTTCCCGAAATTTCCTTTATCCCAACGATTTTGCGACCTTCCTGTATGCGTCGCAGGTGTTGCAGGCGGAGGCGGTGAAGTACCGCGTGGAACATTTCAGAAGATACCGCGGGCGCTGTATGGGCACGCTGTACTGGCAGTTGAACGATATTTGGCCCGTTACTTCTTGGGCGAGTATCGATTATTGCGGACGCTACAAGGCGTTGCAGTATGTGGCAAAGCGTTTTTACGCGCCCGTGCTATTATCTTGCGAAGAAGTGGGCGAAGCGCAAACCAAGCCTTTCGTCAATATGGAAAAGGGCGGATATAACGCTGAAAAGTCGGCAAGACTTTGCGTGACAAACGATACCATGTACGAGTTCACGGGAAAAGTAAGGTGGCAGGTACGCGATGAAAAAGGCAACGTTTTACGCCAAAGCGAGGAAACGGTTATCGTTTCGCCCTTGTCCGTAAAGTGGTTGGAAAAGGAATTTTTCGATACGCTCGATCCCGAAACGGAGCATTTGTGGTTTTCGTTGGAATCGGATGGGAAAATTCTTTCCGAGGGGAGCGTGCTGTTTACTGTTCCGAAATATTACCGTTTTGAAAACCCGAACTTACGCGCGGAAATTCAAGGAGACGAAATCGTTGTTTACAGCGACGGATATGCGAAATGCGTACAAATCGAAGGGGTGGACGGCGATCTTATTTTGGACGATAACTTTTTCGATATGGAAAGAGGGGAAAAGAGAGTGCGCATTTTATCGGGCGAGGCAAAGAAAATTCTTTTAAGATCCGTATACGATATTCGATAAGATAAAAAGAGATTTGCAAGATGAAAAGCAAATCTCTTTTTTGTTTGGCGTCATTAAAACGCCGCTTGACTTTTCCCTATAAGCGTGGTATAATATTTCAAACGAAAAACAGGGGTAAAAATGAGGGAGTATGGAACGTTTGCCGAACGAAGATCAACTGCGCGTCGTGGAAGATCTTGACAACAATATTTTATTGTTCGCCAGCGCGGGCACGGGTAAAACGTTCACCGTGGCAAAACGAGTCAGCCAAATCATACAAACGGGGCGGGCAAAACCGCAGGAAATTCTTTGTTTGACGTTTACGACAAAGGCTTGCGATGAAATGCGCGAAGACGTTGCAAAATACGTGGGAGAGAAAGCGCAAGCGGTGGAAATTCGCACAATTCACGGGTTTTGCTATCGCTTAATGCGGGAGGAAAACCGCCGACAAAGTGATAAATACAGCGAGGCGGTCGTCTGCGACGAGGTGGATGCGGAGGATTTATTAAAGAGTATTTTATCTTCGCAGTATACGCTGTGGGAGAATGGAAAATCCGCGGCGCTTGATGAGGAAGACCCTGAAACGGAGGAAACGCAGTTTGAGTTATTTTCCAAAAAAGGCGCGCTTCGCAACTTTATCAGCGCGTTAAAACATATCCGCGCGGAGCAAAATTTTTATACGGAAAACGAGGCGGACGATTATCAGCGTGCCTTTGAATTTTTCCGCAGTCAGCGTGCGGAACAGTACGAAAAAATGATTGCTATTTCCACAAAACGAGCGGGGCAGGTATGCGATCATTTATTTGATGCGGCGATGGGAAAGCACGCGGGGAAACTGGCGTTTATATATGATGATTATCTTCAGCAAAGCAATCGGGTGGATTATGACGATTTGATTTTGTTTGCCTATCGGGCGCTGAAGGACAAAGAAACGCTTGCCCGTTGGGCGAACCGTTATCGCTATATCATCGTAGACGAAATGCAGGATACGAGCTTGCTCGAATACGAGGTGCTGACCAAAATTTTCGGCAAAAACAACGTGATGATGTGCGGGGATTTCTTCCAATCGATCTACGGTTGGAGGGGCGCGCAACCCGACCGTGTTTTGGCGGATTTCAAGAAGAATTTTTCCGCAAAAACGTATACGTTGTCGCAAAATTACCGTTCGACAAAAACGTTGACGGAGGCGACTTTCGGATATTTACGCGCGACGTATCCCTCGCTTTTGGGTAAATATTGTCCCGAAGAAGTGGTGGTGCAAAGCAAGGAGGAGGGCGAAAAGATCCTTTGTATCGGTTTTGACAACCGCCATGAGGAGGGGTGTCAAATTTACCGATATATTCGCAAGCACAAGGAAACGACTTCCGCGCCCATTTGCGTGATCGCGCGTTCTAATTTTTACGTTTCCGCCCTTGCGCGGATTTTTGAAGAATGCAATCAGGCGTACCCTGAGGATGAACGGTTGCGGTTTTTTACGGCGGAGGAGAATTATCAATTTTACCGAACGCCCATTGTAAAAGACGTGCTTGCGATGTTGAAATTGCTACTCAATAAAACCGACCGTATCAGCATGGAAAGGATCACGGAAAAGTACGTGCGACTTGTCGGCGGGAAAACGATCGAGTGGTTACGCCTGCAAAACCGCGTCGGCGCATCGATCGTTTCCTTCTTGGATAAGCAAACGTACGAGCATTTAGACCCATACCATGTATTGATCGAAGGCTTCCAAGCGGGGGATATTGTCATATATGATACGGAAACGACAGGGCTGGATTTAGGCAAGGACGAAACGGTACAGCTTGCCGCAATCCGCATGGATAAAACGGGGAAAATAACGGGCGTTTTTGAAAGAATGATTCTGCCCACCGTGCCCATCGGCGAGGGCGCGTATGCGACGCACGGCTTTGATCTTGCATATATCAAAACGCACGGCGGCGTGACGGCGAAAGAGGCTTTGACGGATTTTTCCGCGTTTGTAAAAGGCGCGGTTTTGGTGGGGCATAACAGTTTCCGTTTCGACGCCCCATTGCTTTCCAGACAGTTAAAGGAAAACGGCTTGCCTCCTTTGGATATTCGGGGGGAATACGATACCCTGACTATTGCAAAGCAATTTCATGCGGATTTGTCCGATTTCCGATTGTCCACTCTTTGTGAAAAATACGGCATCGTCAATGAGGCGGCGCATAACGCATACGGCGATATTGTGGCGACGGGAAAAGTGCTTTACAAAATGCTGACCGAGGACGTGATCCCCACCGCCATGGAAAGGCAAAACGTTTGTGTAAAGCATAAGGATAAATTTGAAAAGTTGTACACCTTTGTGTCTGCGCTGCAAAAGAAAATGAGCAGCGCAACGCCGACGGAGATACTGACCGCGATTTTGGATACGATGGGGATGCGCGGAAAATGCAAAACGGATTCGGAAAAGCGTGCCTTGGACGATTTAGCGGCGTTTTTTAAAGAGAGTAAAGCGGAAAACACGGAAATATTTTTACACGAATTTGTGGCGAACGCCGATTTGTCGGGTAGCCGAAGCGATCTTTTAATAGAAAAAGAAAACCGCATTCCGTTGCTTACGGTGCATCACGCAAAAGGGTGTGAGTTTGATACGGTCATTGTCGCAGGTGCGGACGATCGGAACTTCCCCAACTTCTATGCGAAAAACGAGAAGACGGAAGAAGGGGAAGAAAAAGTCTTTTACGTGGCGATCAGCCGCGCGAAGCGAAAACTTATTTTGACCCGTGCGTCGTACAACGGCAGGGATCGGCTGTATCCCAGCCCTTATGCGGAAAAGATTCCCGATCGCTACGTTTGGAAAAACGAGCGTTGGGAAGGTATAAACGAATAAACGAGTGGGGCAGGTATGCGTTGAATGAGGCATGCCTAACAAAAGAAGGAGAGGATTATGTTGAAACTGATCCATTGCGCCGACGTACATCTCGGCTCGAAAATGGAATCGAAACTGCCGAAACAAAAGGCGGAGGAACGGCGCGGCGAAGTGCGAAAAACTTTTCACCGTATGGTGGAATACGCCAAAAAAGAGGGGGTGCGCGCGATCCTGCTTTCGGGGGACGTTTTTGACAGCGACCGTCCGATCAAACGGGATAAGGAATTTTTCTACGACGTTGTAAAAGGCAACCCTGAAATCGACTTTTTATATTTGCGCGGAAACCACGACGGAAAAGAATCGTATACCGAGGAAGGGATTGAAAATTTGAAAACTTTTTCGGATGAATGGACGGGGTATTCGTATGGCGGCGTGTATATTTGCGGTTTGGAGCTTGCAAAAGAAAACGCGATGTCCTTATATACCACGTTAAAGCTGAATAAAGATAAAATCAACGTGGTCATGTTGCACGGACAAACGGCGGCGACTTCGGGTGCGGACAAGATCAACCCTGCAAAGCTTGCGGACAAAAATATCGACTATTTGGCGCTTGGGCATATCCATTCGTACAGTGAAAATAAGCTGGACGATAGGGGCAGGTATGCGTTCAGCGGTTGCTTGGAGGGGCGCGGCTTTGATGAAATCGGGCAAAAAGGCTTTGTTTTGATAGAGATTGAAAATGGGGTCAAAACGACCTTTATTCCTTTCGCGGAACGCACGATTGAAGAATATGAAGTCAATATCAGCGGCACGGAGAACGGATACGGGGCTTATCAGGCGATCAAGGCGCAGGTGAAATTTAAGCCGACCGATTTGTACCGATTGCGTTTGGTTGGGGAAATTTCGTACGAGAGTGAAAATTTGGCGGAGGACGTCGAACGGTTGCTCGGCGGCGAGTGTTATTTTGTTTCCGTAAAAAACGATACTTTGCGTAAAATAGACCCTGCCGAATACGAGGGCGACCTTTCTTTGCGCGGGGAATTCGTGCGTTCGGTGATGGCAAGAACGGATATTTCGGGCGAGCGCAAACGCCAAATCGTAACCCTTGGATTAAAGGCGTTGTCGGGGCAGGAGGTGGACGCATGAAACTGCTTTCTTACCATATTGAAAATTACGGAAAAATACATGGAGCGGACGGAAAATTTGACGGCGGCTTGACGGAATTTTTCGAAAAGAACGGCTTTGGCAAAACGACGATGGCGTCCTTTATCCGCGCGATGTTTTACGGTTTGCCCAGCTATACCACCAAGACGAAAACGTTTGACGACAGACAGCATTTCTATCCTTTTGAGGGTGGGAAATTCGGCGGCAATATCACTTTTGAAATGCAGGGAAAAACCTATAAAATCGAACGGTTTTTCGGGAAAAAGAGCAACCGCGACGACGAGTTGAAGATATATTGCAACGGCGCGCCCTATTTAGGATTTGGCGAGGATATCGGCAAAGAAGTGTTCGGTTTGGACGAGGAATCCTTCAAAAAAACGGTGTTTATCACAGCGGACGAAATTGAAATCGAATCTACTCACAGCATCAATGAAAAATTAAATCGTGACGTACATGGTACCGACGAAGGAGACTTTGAGGCGGCGATAGACGAGTTGGAAAAGGTGAAAAAACAGCTGAAAGCGAGTCGAGGAAACAACGACCTCATCAGTGAGAAAAAGACGGAGATTTTCGACCTCAACGCGCGCATTAAAAATTTAAACGATATGAGCGACGGGCTTGAGGGCGAATACGTAGAACGCGAACAGCTGACAAGGGGGATTGCCGATGCGGAAAAGACGCTGAAAGAGGCAAGCGAACGAGGTTTGATTTTGCAAAAATGGAAGACTTTGGATAATCTTGCCGCGCAAATAGAGCAAAAAACCGCCATTTTGCAAGAGAATCGCGAAAAATATCCCAACGGTTTGCCAAATGAAGCGGAACGTAAAATTTTAAACGATTGCGTGCAGGAAGAAACGAGGCTGAACGGGTCGTTACAAACGGCGATCTTTGGAGAAGACAAGGAAAAAGAACTTTTTGCCTTACAAAAGAAATTTGCAAACGGCGTGCCGACCGAGCAGGAAATTGCCGAAAAACAGCAAGCGTTGACAAAACTTTGGTCGTTAAATGCGGAAAGAGAAAGACTGTTAAAGAGAGAAAAAACGCAACGGGAAAAGACCTTGGAAGGGAAGTTTTCCGCCAAAGTCCCCACGGAAAACGAGTTGGCGCAAAAACGGGAAAGAATAGAGGAATACAAGCGTAAATCCGCCGAACTTAGCGAGTTGCAAGCCGCTTTGTTGATCGGCGATGCCCGTAAACCGTCGAACGTAAAGGGAAAAACGGTCGTCCCCGTTTTGCTGTCGGCGGTATTGATCACCGTTGGCATAGTACTCGCCGCGCTGCAATATATTGTGCCGGGGATTGCGCTTGCCGCGGTTGGTATAGCCCTTTTGGCGGTTGGTTTAACGCTTGGGAAAAAGTCGGTTGACGTATCTCAGACGCAAACTTCGGTGTCGGATATCGCCGCGTTGCAGGCGGAGTTACGCGTTGCGGAAGAAAATTTGCGCGCGTTCACTGTTCCTTACGGCTATTACAGCGACGCAGGGATCGTGTATGATTTCGCGACCTTGGAGGAGGACGTGAAAGGGTACAAATCGCAGGTTGTAGCGGAACGGGAATATGAGGGAAAAATCGTTGCGCTGACCCAAGAGATCGAGCAAATAGAAACGCAAGCGCGTGATTTTTTGGCGAAATTCGGGGCGGTGGGCGTAGGCCTTCAAAACGGATTAAACCGTTTGCTTGCGGAAGTATCTTCTTACGCCTCGTTGCAGGCCGATCAAGCGGCGGCAAGCGGAAAAACCGACAGTGTACGAGCACGCATTTTCGAATGCAGAAAAAAGATCGACGGTATATTGCAAAAGTACCGTTTAGAGGCATTTGTGGGTACCATGGACGGGTTGAAAGGGTTGGAAATTGCTTGCAATACACTTGTGGCTTTGGAAGAAACAATTGCGGATTTGCAGGAAAATTTGACAAATTATAAGACGAAAAACGGTTTGACGGAACGCCCTACGGGCGAGGTTGTAGAAACGGATACGGTGCATGAAACATTGTCCGTTTTAAGAAAACGCTTGGCGGATTGCGACAAGCGTATCGCGGAAACGGAACGGTTGGTGGAGAAATTGCCCGACGTGCAAAGCGAGTTGGAATGCGCGGAAGAAACGTTGGAAGAATATAAGGATAGATACGCGTTGCTGTCGGAAACCATCGATGCGTTGAAAGGCGCGGAGAAAACTTTGCAAGATCGATACGTTGCGCCGATCAAGGAAAAATTCTCCCGCTATGCCGAGGCGTTGGAACGGGTGTTGGACGAAAAAGTGACGATGGACAGCGATTACCGCGTCAAGTTTGAGCGTGGGGGCGAGGAACGCAGTGATCGGCATTTGAGCGCAGGGGAAAGAAGTATTTGCGCGCTGTGCCTGCGCTTGGCGCTGATCGACAATATGTACGAAACGGAACAGCCGTTTATCGTGATGGACGATCCCTTCGTGCATTTGGACGAAACGCATATGAAGCGCACTGCGGAACTTGTAAAAGCTTTGGCGAAGGAGAAACAAATTATTTATTTTTGCTGCCACGAAAGTAGAAGTCTTGTAAAATAAGAAAAAAGAACGGCGGATATAAAAATCCGCCGTTTTCCTTTTAAATAACCGTTTATTGTTTCACGTGCAACCGCATTTCATAATCGCAATTCACCATGCCGTTGCCGAGGGGAATATCCGCTTTGCGTTCGATAACGAACCCGTTTTTGAGGTAACATTTGACCGCGCGTTCGTTGGCTTGGTTTACGTTTAAGGTGATATCCTTTCCTTCCTTTTTCAATTCGTCAAAAACCGATTTGGCATACCCATGTCCGCGAGCAATGGGCAAAAGGTATAGCTTATCGAGGTAAATTTCCTCATTCTTTTCCACGGTGACGAGTACCCCGACGTCCCCGATTTTACGATAACGGTAACCGAGCGCGCGAAAGTGCTGTAAACCCGCTTTGGAAAAATATTTATCCAGCAAAAACTCGATTTGAGCCGTGGGTAAAATTTCACCGTAGGTATCCAACCACAAAGGGCGCATGAAATCGTATAAAGTTTCGTAATCCTGTTCTTGAAAGTCGGTTAAAAGCATGGGAGCACCTCGTAAGTGAATAAAGTATACCACACGCGAGAAAAAATGTCAACGGTCCAAATATAGCTTTTGCGGTGTAAGTATTGACTTTTTCATAAAGAAATGCTATACTGTACCCGTAAAGATAAAAAGCTCCCAAAATAGGATTGATAGGGGGGCAGGTACGAAACGAAAGAGAGGAATTACGCATGGAAATGGTATTATTGACGGCGCTTGGCGTAGGCGGCGCGACGGTCATAGGCGCGGTGATCGGGTTTTTGTTTAAAAACCTGTCGCACAAATTTTCCGATATTGTCTTGTCGTTTGCGGCGGGCGTCATGCTTGCGGCGGCGATCGTCGGGTTGATATTGCCGTCCGTAGAATACGGCGGAAAATGGGGGTTGCTGATTACCGTTTTAGGGATTTTCGCAGGCGCGGCTTGTTTGAACCTTGTTGATAAACTTGTGCCCCATTTGCATAAATTGATGGGACCCGATATAGAGGAACATCACAATGCAAATTTGAGTAAAGTGTTGCTGTTTGTCATGGCGATCGGTATTCATAATTTACCCGAAGGGATCGCGGCGGGCGTAGGGTTCGGTTCGGGCAATACGGCGCAGGCGTTGATCATCGCAGGCGGTATTGCGCTGCAAAACATTCCCGAAGGTATGGTCATTATCGGACCGATGCTTGCGGCGGGGATTTCCAAGAAAAAGACGTTTATTGCGGCGCTGATCACGGGTTTGGTGGAAGTCGTCGGGACTTTGATAGGGTATTTCGCGGTCAGTTTTTCCGCGGCGGTGTTGCCGTTTGCCCTCGCGTTTGCGGGCGGTACGATGCTGTACGTCATCAGCGATGAAATGATCCCCGAAACGCACGCCCACGGCAGTGAACGGGGCGCGACTTACTCCCTTTTGATCGGTTTTTGTTTTATGTTGGCGATGGATATTTTGTTGGGTTAAAAATGAGAAAAAAAGAAAAGGCTCTGCATTTGCAGGGCCTTTTACGTTTGTAAAAATCAGTCGTGAGAAATATCCTTCGCCGTTTTTGCCTTTTTCAAATTGCGGTATAAAGACACGGTGTTGTTGAAACCGCAAGCCGCGCAAATGTCGTGCAAGCTTTGTTTGTTTTCGGGATCGTTCATCATTTCGATGGCTTTTTGCGTGCGCGTAGTGTTCAAAAACGAGAGAAAATTTTTTCCTACCGCATATTTGAAAATTTTGGAAAAATACTCCTTCGAGTACCCAAAATGCGCCGACGCCGTTTCCAAGGAAATGGGCTTGTCGTAGTTGTCGTTGATATAGTTGATCAGCTGTATCGCCATCGTGTTGATGGTATCGTAGGAATGGGGATCGGCAAAGCCGTACAATTTCACCAGCTTATCCAACAGCAAGTTCGCAAAAGCGCAATCGGTCAAAAAAGTTTTTTCCCCGTAGTCAAACCATTGTTGCAACAATTTGTAAATTTCCGCATTCCGTTTTTTATCCGTCAAAAAGGGCGGGAAACACATACCTTTATGTACCTGACGGAAATCGTGAGTGTATTTATTGCTGAGCAGTACGCAAAAGGCAAGTTTTTCGTTGGAAGTATTTTCGTAAACGTGTACCTGCTGCGCGTTGGCGATAAAAATATCTCCCTCCGACAAGCGGAAGGAAGAACCGCCGAGGTGCGCCGTGGCGTCGCCGCGGATCATATACACCAGCTCGATACTTTCATGATAATGCGGCACGTCAAAAAGGAACGTTTCCTTTTTTACAAACAGGTAAAAAGGATCGTCCGCCGAATGTTCGTAAAAGGGGCTGACCGCCGCGGTTGTTTTTTGCATTTCGTTCGCCATAGTTGGCATTGTAGCATAAAAGTTAAATTTTGTCAAGACCGAAAATAAAAAAAATCCCTACAATATTTATATATGAAAGGAAAAATATCACAAGAAGTTTTACTCTTTTGGCGGAAAAATGACAAGAATTGTATTAGATACGATAAGAATTGCTATTGACAAGGCGTATTTTTTCATATAAAATAGAGTTACGCTCGGAGAATAACCGAGAGGGCTTACATGAAGAACGGTAAAAATGATACGACACAATAGGAGGTTTGTATGAAGAAAAATGTTTTAGGTAAATTGGTTGCGCTTTTGACCTGCTTTACGACGGCGTTCGGCGTAACGGCTTGTTTTGGCGACGATGAGGACAGCTCGGGTGCGAGCGCCGCGCCTTTGACTGCGGCGGAACTTGGCGCGGGCTTTGATGAAAAATATATCCCCGATATGTCGGCTGTAAAACAGCTTTCGGGGAAAGTAGACGTTGCGCTCGACTTCGAAGGCACGCAGGCTGGCTGGGAAGCGCTTGCGGACGAATATGAAAGATTGCACGGCGGCAGCGTCGTTGTCAATATCAACAAAGAATTCTCCGGTTCGAGATATTCCGAACGTTTGAATGCGGAATTGAAGAACACCAAAACGGACTGGGATATCGTAGAAGGCAACCTCGGTTACGGCTCTACCCGCGAACGTTGTATCAACATGACGGCGGGCGTGGACGCGCCCAACCCCTATTGCGGTAAGGACGTTTTGTGGTCCAGCGTTTTACAGCCCGCGGCTTATCGCACAAAAGAGGCGGATACGGGTAAGGACAGCTATATTCTCAACTCCGAAATCATGCAGACTTGTTGGTTTATAAACGATACGGCGTTTGACGCGGCGGTGGAAAAGGGTTATAAAAACAGCAGAGGGCAGGCGGCGTATCCTTTGACTTGGGACGATTTGATTAGCCTTTGCAATTATATGCAACAAGCGGATTACACCAACCCCTTGGGTATCACCCTTTGTAACGCAAGTATCGACTCGTTGCAGTTCACGTGGTTGCTCCGCGTATACGGCGACTACTACTACCGCCAGTTCTATAAATATATCATGGCGGGCGACGAATGGGAAAACTACGATTCCACGACGAAAGTCGTTGAAAACAACACTGGTTACGGCGTGCAGTACGCAAAATTGCTGAACATGATGTTCGAGACCGATTCCGATTTCAGCGACGCGGGCTACGTCGGTTTGACCAGCGAAGTATATCTCGATTTCGTGGGCAATCTTTACAAGATGAACGGCTATTTGATGAAGGACGCGGATTCGACCGAATTTGCGGCGCTTCGTGACGAATTCGAAACGCAGAGCGACGGCAAAGAATCCCCTCAAATCATTCTCGATTACCAAGGTTTCGGTATCACGTATGAAAAGTCGAGCAAGTTGGAGCTTGGTTATTTTGACTATCCTCAAATGATTTCGGGTAAGTACACGAAAGGGGAAAAAGCGGGCGAATCCATCGTTGACAATGCGAACACGATCACCCGTGACATCGGCGGTAACGGCGGTTTCTTGTCCGTTGTGAACCATACCGACGCTTCGCAGAACGAAGTAAATAAGGACTTCATTAAGTTCGTTATGTCCCCTTACGGTCAGACGATTTATTACAAGGCGTTGGCGGCGGCAAACGCAGTGCCCAAAGGTTTGACCTCGGTAAAGAACGAGCTTGTCGTATTCCCGACCGAATGGAAAGCGTTCTTTGACGAAAGCAACAAGACCATCACCTTCAACGGCGACGTAGACGCGAACCCCTTCTTGAGCTGGGGCGTAAGATACGCGATCGGTTACAGAGAAACGCAAAACGTTATCCGTGATTACTGGAGAGGGTTGTTGATTCCCGGCCTTTCCGGGGATCAAACGTTGGTTCCTTCCAGCTTTGCGGCGAAGTGGGATACGGCGGTACGCGCAGACGTAGTCAACATCGTTGCGGACAACGGTTGGCCTGCTAAATTCTGGGAAGATCCTACCTATAAACTCGGTTAATCGAAAAAACGAAAGAAATTTTTAAAACAAATCGTAAAGCGCAGCCCTTCGCGGCTGCGCTATGGGGTATAAAATGAGTCTAAACGTAACAAATCAAGATAGAAAAAACGTCAAATCCACCTGCCTTGTGTTGGGCATTATTTTGGCGATTTTTACTTGTCTTACCACGCTGTTCGGCGTGTTGATTCCGCGCGCCAAAGAAGTGAAGGCGTTGGGCGAGGACAAGGAAGAAATTTATTCGATGATCGAAGGCGAGGACGGCGACGATTATTTCTTAATGACGAAAGGAAGTTATACGTTGTACCGTTTCGATTCGTTTACGGACGAGCAAATTTCTACGTTTGAAATGTCGAAGATCGCGGATAAGCTGAAAGAAAAGGGGGATTACGGCAAACTGATCGCGGGCAGTTTGACGCAGTGGAGCGTTAAATGCATCGATGATCTGGATCAGACGTATTTCCTTGCTTACGACGGCGGCGGCAACATCTTTAAACTGTTGGACGACGGCGTAAATTTGACGGTGACGGACGATTATTACTTGGCGGAAAGCGCGACGGCGATCAAGGGCTGCGACAACGTTGAGGACGATTTGTACGTTTTGGCAAAAGACGATAAAAACCTTTCCTACGTGCGCAAATATTCCGTAAGCGACCTGAAAGACGGGTATGGAAACAATCAAAAACTGCTTTGGAATGCGACGACAAAGGAAAACGGGAAGGAATTGACCCCGATGAAGTCCGCCGATATGGGCGTATTGACGTTTGACGCGACGAAAGACGGGATTTACCTGTTTTTAAGCGGCGGCACGATGCTCAAAGTCGGCATGGATATGGTCGACGCAAAAGTGAACGGCGTGGGCGTGGATTATTTCGAGCTGGCGGACGCGTATTACGGCAGTGCGGAATATACGGCGGAATATAACAAGGCGTATAAGCAGTTTTTCCTCGATATGTTCACCTATGCGCTCAGTTCAAAGGACGATGAAACCAAGGCGGAATATCCCCAAGAAAAAATCGACGCGGCGACTGCGGAACAAATTATTACGTATTATACGGAGATCGGCGGGTTGATCCTTCCCGACGACAAGGGCGACGCGAAAGAATACGCGGCGGAAAAAGCGGGCGACGCGTTTGTCAAGAACAATCCTTGGTGTGAAAGCTACGACAAAAACACGCAAACGCTGGTCATCGACGAAAGTTATCTCGACGCAAGTCAATATTCGATTGCAAGATGGGAAGACAGCATTAACGGCGTTGTATTCTCGAAGAAAAACAATACGGCGTACTTTGCCAACGCGACGGACGGGTATTTGTATTCGGTAGAAAAATCGGATATGGATAAAATGACGATCGGTTCGTTTTTCGATGCGGTTGCGAAAAAAATCGAAACGGTCTGCTGCGAAGAAGGGCAAACGTTCAGCGATTTCGGCAACGGTATCAGTTACAACAAATTTGCAAACACGCTGTTTTTGAAATTCAAAGACGAGCGCACGGTTTCCATCGTGGATTTGAACGATAAGGAAAATTACGAAATCATACATACCTTTGCAGGATCTTTCCATATGTTCGGTATGACGGGCGACAAAGACAACGAAGTAACGCACGTTTTGTACCAGGCGGAAACGGTTGCTTTGGACGGTACGCCTTCCACGCATATGTACGCCTGCACCTATCAGCCCGAAAGGTTTGCGAACAAGACGCTGACGACGTGGGTCTTCGTCATCTGCCTTGTCCTGACCGTCATCGTGCTGATCATGTTCCTTTGGTTGTTTATCGCATTGAAAAACGACCGTAGCATGTATAAAGTTAAAGTCATTCAGAGGGATTTCAAGAAAAACAAATACGTATACCTTGCGTTGACGTTCTTTGTGATACTGCTTTGTATGTTCTGTTACTATGAAGCGATCGGCGCGATCTCGATGTCCTTCTTTAACTACACGCGCGACGAGCCGGCGTGGATTTGGAATAACTTTGGCAACTACTTGAAGATCTTTAATCAGGACGACTTCTTACTGTCCGTCGGCAATATGCTGTTTTTCCTTGTGTTCGATCTTATACTCAGCATCGTACCGCCGTTGGTCTTTGCGTTCCTGTTGATTTTGATCCGCAACCAAACGGCGTCCAACTGGATCCGATCGCTTATGTTCATACCGGGGATTATTCCCAGTATGGCGACGATGTTGATTTGGCGTGAGGGTATTTACGGCGCGGACGGCGTATTCAACCAACTGATCGGCGGGGAAACGATACACTTCCTCGCGAACTCCGACTATGCGCGGTGGTCGCTCATTTTGATGGGCTTCCCGTTCGTCGGCGGTTACCTCATTTTCTACGGCGGTATGATCAATATCCCGCATGAATATCACGAGGCGGGGTGGTTAGAAGGTTTGGGTTTGTTCAAACGGTTTATCCTCGTCGATATCCCGTTGATATTGCCCCAAATCAAGTACATATTCATCATGACCTTTATCGGGTCGGTGCAAAACTATGCCCGTACCTATATCTTAGGCTCGGCGGGCACAAAGACGCCGGTAGAGAGTATGTACCGAGCCATGACCGAACAAGCCGATTACGGTATGGCGAGCGCGTACGCAACGATCATTTTTGCATTCTTGTTCGTTGCGGTGGCGACCAACTTTAAGATGCAGAAAAAAGAAACGATGGGGGATGATTTGTAATGGATATGGTAAACGTTCAATCACAACCTAAGAGTTTAAGAAAACATAAATTGAGAATGCCTTATGAAGCGAACTGGGCGCAGGCGATTATTATTTCCGTCGTCGTATTTTGTCTGCTCTTTTCCTTCCTGCCTTTGTTTTTGACGATCGTCAACGCATTTAAGACGAAGGAGCAAGTGCAGGTAAACGCGTTCAGTTTGCCGATGCTTTCCACGTTCGCGCAGGCGGCGGGAGAGAATTTCAGTACGGCATGGAAAGTGATCGGGCCGCATTATTTTTCGACGATCATGGTGGCGCTTATCGGCGCGATCGGTCAAACGTTGATCAGCGCGGTGTTGGCTTACATACTTTCCTTTAAAAATTTCTACTTTAAAGACGCGATCTTTATGCTGTTCATCGCGATACTGCTCGTGCCTTCCATCATCGGGTATCCGATTTTGATACCGCTGATCCGCGATACGTTTAATTTGGGCAATACGCATTTCGGGTTCTTGTTGCCCATCGTCGGCGGCGGTCAGGTAACGGGTATGTTCCTGTTCAGAACCTTTTTTAGCCAACAGCCGAGGTCGCTGTATGAAAGCGCAAAGCTGGACGGCGCGAACGACGCAGTCATTTTTGCGAAGATTACCATTCCTTTGGCGTTGCCGATCATTTTGTATCATTTCGTGGGCTGTTTTTCGGGGATCTATAACGAATACCTGTGGGCAAGCTTGATTTTGGACGGCGACAAACAAACTTTGACCAACACGATGTATGCGGCGGTTGCAACGCAGGACGTTACGTACGGCGCGACGTATGCGATGTACGTAATTTCTTCCTTCCCGCTGATCATCACGGTCATCATTTCCATGAAGTATTTCAAGAGCGGTGAATTTGCCGCGGGCTTAAAATTGTAATTCGGAGGCAAAACGTAATGAAAAAGAGATGGTTAACGTTGTTATTTTCCGCGATTTTGGCAGTGGGCGTCGTCGTGGGCGTTTCTTCGTGCAAGTTGTTTAACAAGGATTCTGCTGAGGAAGAACAAAAGACGACGGCGGTCGTGCACTTTGACGTAAATACCGATCACCAGACGAACGTCATCAAAGATAAGACGGTCACGATCGGCAAGCGCGTATCCAAGCCGAACGCATATATTTTAGACGACAACCCCACCAACTTGCAGGTGTACGGTTGGTACACGTCCAAGGAATTTACGGAAGCGTGGGATTTCAAAAAGGGCCGCGTGCAAGAGGACATGACGCTGTATGCGCGTTGGGTCGAACTGTATGACGTGAACTACTACGTGAACGGCGAATTTTTAAAGACGGAAAACGTATTCAACGGCGATTTCTTGGAGGAGGACGCGACCGTAGCCGAAGGGTTTAAATATTACGGTACGTATACCGACGAGGCGTGTACGGCGAAATACGATTTCACAAAGCCCGTCACGAGTACGATGAACGTATACGTAAAACGTTCGGAAGGGATTTATTTGAGCGATCACACGGCGGAAGGGGAACTCTCCTCGGGTAACCTGACCGACAATATTGCGGCATACCTCGGTACGGAAGCGCCCGAAGATATGGAAGAACCCCGCGACGAAGAAGGCTGGGTGGAAGAATACACCGTACAAACGGCTTACGAAACGGGTACGGTAGAAGAAAAATGTACTTACGTCAACTTTGGGTATACCCCTACTTACGGGGACGGGTACGTGGAACTTTGCCGCAGTTTCGATATCACGCAGTCGCAAATTATCCGCGTATGGTATAAGAATTTGGGCAAAGCGGAAACGGTTTGTATGTATTTCACTTCGCTGCTTGATCCCGAAAACAACACGTATTCGGAAACGGGTATGAACTATACCCAAAATTTCTGTTATCCCAACTACGTCGGCAACGACGCGGCGCGTTTGTACGTGAAGACGGAAATGAACGAAACGGACGACTGGGAATACGTGGATTTCAACCTTTACGAAATTTATAAAAACGGCTATTCGGTATGGGCGACGTCCCCGTATTTGGGCGCGCTTCGACTTCAAGCAAACTACAAGAGCAGTACTGAGCTTGATGAAAACGGGGATCAGGATTTCTCCAACGTATTCCTCATCAAAGCGATCGAGGGCATTTCGTGCGACGTACCCGTAGAGGACAGTGCGGAAATTCAAGAAAAAATGGATACCGCAAAAGGGCTGAGCGCAGAAGAACTCAACGGAGTTTCCAACGCGCAGGACGGCAACGCAAACGGGTTCGTATTCCCCAAAGATTTTGCTTGCGCGATGAACGTTAGCGAAAACGCGGAAATTGTGAACGGTACGGAAGGTTTGTTGTTCTATGCGGAAAATGAAATTCTCGGCCGTGAAAGAGACAGCGCAACCAGCGGTTTCTCTGTCTACGCACCCGAAGGAAAGAACGTGGATCTCGGCGAATATACGACTTTGCAGTTGACCCTTTGCAATTACGGTTACGCATCCGATTTGATCGTATACGTTTACAACCATGAAGGCGTACCCGTGAAATCGGAAATCAGTATTGCGTCGAATATGACCGAAAGCAAGACGTATATGGTGAATTTGTACGGTAAATTCGGTATGGAAGGCAACCTGTCCCACGTCGAAATCCTTTACACGGCGGTGGGCGTGGATAACCTTATCGTGTTTGAAGAAATTTCCTTTGGCGAATTTGTACCTTACGATACCGTCGGTATCAACCTGAACGATAAATTCTCCTACGGTTTCACTTCGACGGACAAAGTGGAAGTAGCGTTTGAACCCGACCGTGAGGGCACGTTGTTTACGGTATCCGAAAGCGGCGCGTCCGTAGCGACGTCCGACAAGACGTATAACGCAACGATGGACGGCTATGCGTACGCAACGCTGAATTATATCCTGTATAAGGATTCCGCGATCACCGCGGTCACCGTAGAATACAAGATCGGCGGCGAATATAAGACTCCGTACAAGTACGTTTTGAACTTGGAAAACAAGGGCAAAGCGAATGCGGTGAAACTGCCGTTTAACTTGGACGAAAGAGGTACGGTAGAAGGGTTGCGTTTCACGTTTGAAGGTACGGGCGATATCATCATCAAGGGTATCGATTATACCGTCGGCGAAACCGGTTTGCCGTATTATCAGTCGTATGCAAACGTCTTTATGGGCGGTTGGGCAGGCTGGAACAGCAACTGTCAGTACGTTTACGACGAAACGTTGCAAGCTTCGCTTTTGCAAAATCAGGGTCAAGCGCTCGTATTGTCCAGCTCTATTTATATCGGTGTTACTTCGTCGAACGGACACGTAAAAGTACCCCATACGACGGGCAACGTACTTGTTACCGATACGACCAAGATCAAAATCGTATACCAAAACAAAACGAGTACGGAAACCATGAACGTATTGACGACGTTCTCCGATTACACGGACCGTTCGGGCGAGGATGAACAGACGCACGTTTATTGGGAAAAATATAACCTTCCCATCGACAGCAATATGGAGGATTACGAATGGTCGGTATTGACGTTGGAAGTACCTGCGCAATACGTGGAAAAATATATTTCCAAGATCTCCCTTCAGTTCGAGGGCAAGGAAATTGCGATCCGTGTCATTACCGTTGAAAACGGTCAGGAGGTAAACCATGAAGAAGCTTAATTTGAAAAAAGCAACCTGTCTTTTGTTGGTGGCATTGACGGGTGCGGCGGCTTGCTCATGCTTTGACAAAGGCGGGGACAGTACCGGCTCGCCCGATATTCAAGATGTAACCCCCAACTACACCCTTGCAAGTTATGATTTTGCAACCGTGTATACCAACGGCGAAGCAAAGACTTTAAAGCAGTACAACAAAGACGTTCCCGCGGAAAACGGGAACGTCACCTACGACGTTTACAGCAACATCGGCAATAAAAATTATTTGAAGATGGAGTTGGAAACGGACGTAAATTTGGTGGGATACATAAATTATTACAGCAACGAAGACAACACGAAAACGCACTCGGAGAAATTTTACGTAGAGGCGGGCAGTACCGAATTTATCACCTTCCTTGACGCGTTTAGAAACGGCGCGCAGGGCGCGTACGAAAAGACGATCAGCACCGTGTCCTTCCAAAACGTAGACGACACGAAAGAGGGTACGTTCACGTTGAAATCGATCGGTATCAACGACCGTTCGATCGACACGGACGAGTATATGTACGTCAGCGACGGCTCGACCGTGATGGGTACGTCGGCGTTCTACGGCGGCTGTATCACCTATCTTGAAAAGTTAGAACAAGACGTGTACGAATATATGGACAGCGACGGGAACATTTGCATCAACCGTGACGTAGATCCCGATTCCGTTGCGCGCGTTGGCAGTGAAAAGGTAAACCTTGTCAACATCATGGACCTCGGCCGTGAAATTCAGCCCTCCTATTATTCGGCGGTAAAGAAGGAAAACGGCTATAATCCCGATTACGACCCCACGGACACCGATTCGTATTATCAGGGGCTTACGGGGAGCGATCCCATTTATAACCCCATTCAATGCGGCGACTTCGGCGGTCACAGCCCGCAAATCATCGATTATAATTACCAAAGCAATCGCTTGTACGTGAAAATGAAAGCGCAGGAATGGTTCTTCTATACCAACATTCAAGCAAACGGCTATATCGAAGTCACCTATTATTTCGATGAATACGGTTCGCTGATGGTGGACAATCGCTATACCGATTTCTCGCAGTTTATCAACGAATACGACGTTCAAATGCATATGCAGGAAACTCCTGCGACCTATTTCGTATATCCGCTGAATTATTTTTATTGCGAAACGAAACAAGGCGTCATTTTCGATAAAAACGTAGGCGAACAAAACGGTAGATCGGTATCGAAACACTCGATAAGACACGCAGTTTCGGGCGATTACGTTTACGACTTGAAGGGCAAAACGGTAAAAAACGGCTGGTGCGCGTTCGTAAACGAGGAGAAGTTCGGCGTCGGCATCTATATGCCGAACGCGGATAAATATATCGCTTCGCGCGGCAGAAAATCGGTAAACTACTTCAGCGAAGAAGGGAACAGTAAGTATTACGACGAATTCTTCCAGTTTGGCGAGGATGAGTTAGTACCCAGCTACGCGGTATTCAATTACAGCTATATCAACCCTTCGTTGAACCGCAGAATGATCCAGTTCGTGCCTTTGGAATATTCGTACGCGCTGTTTATCGGCGATACCAAAGAAATGGGTACGGTGTTTGAGGATTTGAAGGATAGCGGCAGACTGACCAACGCGCATCTTGCGGAAGACGAAACGATGGGTTGGCCCGATTATTAAGGAAAGGGGGATGAGAAATGAGCAAATTCAGGAAATGGATCATTACGGCTTTGTGTGCGGTTTGCGCGGCGCTCGTGGGCGTTGCAACCGTCGGCTTGGGAAAGGAAGTAAAAACGGCAAACGCGGCGGTCGCGAGCGAATATACGATCGTGGATACGCCGATGATGATGAAAATCAGCGATCAAAGCCCCTCGGAAGGCAGATTTAATTTGTTTATTTGTATGCCGCAAATCGATACGAATATTAAAAACGGATATTTGAAATTTGACGGTGTGGATTTGATGAGCGTCTTTAACGAGTTCAACTTTTTCAATAACGTAAAAATTGGCGAAAAAACGTTAACCGAATTGGGGGTAACTGCATTTTGGGACAATAAAATCGGTTACGGCGAAGGCGAACCAAACGGTATTATTCGTTTGCATTGTATCGCGGACGTTACGATTTGGCAGGCGGCAATTCAAAGCGGCGAAGTGAAATTCGGCGACGAGCAAACGCCTGTCACGATTTCGGAAGGTACGTTAGTACCCGGTTATACCTATTTGAACGGCGATGAAAACGCGGTTGTGTACCGTGCGAACATGACCTACGTTACCGAAAGAAATACGCCGCTCACGTACAGCTACGTAACGTCGGGTATGACGGACGTTGAATCGGTCAAATACGTACAAGGCCACGACGGCACTTGCGGTTACCTCGGCGTTTCATTAAAAGGGGACGATTATTTGGGTGACGGCGAGCAAATCGAATTGAAGGATTACATCAACAAATTGAACGATATTGGCGACACGTACGCAGAGAAGATTTTGGTAAACGGTGAAAGCGGAAAAGTAAGCAGTTATGCGTTGTACAATTTAGGAGAAAACGGCAAAGGATATTTCTCGTTTGTTATTTATCCCGACGAAACGGAAACGACTTCGATCACCATTCCCGCAGGGACGGTTTTCCCTGTTTCAATCTCCTTGATGGAAACTTGGAAGGGCTTGAACGGTGAAAACTTCGTATACATTGTATATAAAACGAAAATCGACAAAACGTATGTGAAAAACGCGGCGGGAGAGTTCGTTTCTTTCGACGGTTATCCTGAACAGAAAACGGGAGAATTGAACGATTATCGCGCGGCGAAGGTAGAAGACGAGTATTTCGCGGCGGATATTACTGCGATGGACGCGGCGGTTGCAACCGCTTTGGCTGCGATCGACAGCGCGGAAACGGTAGAAGAAGTAGACGCGGCGTTTAATGCGGCGAAACAAACGATCGACGGTATTGAAGCGAAAGCAACCGTAATCAGCAACGCAAAAGCGGAACTCAACGCTTATAAGAGTGAGGAAGGTTATTACCGCGAAGCGGAAGCGGCGGCTCGTTTGACGATGATCGGCGGCGTGCAAAGCAATATCGACAACGCAACGAGCAAGCAGGAAATCGAGGGGATCGTTTCGTCGGTTAAGTCGGAAATCGATACCTTAAAGACCGCGTCGCAGTATGCGGATGAAGAACTTGCAGGCGTGAAAGCGGAGGCAAAAGACGAAATTGAGGGGTATCTCAAAGATACGGAGTATTTGGAAGAACAGGCGACCGAACGCGAAGAAGCGGTAACAAACGGGCTTGCGGCGATCGTTGCGGCGAAGAACGAAACGGAAATCGCGCAAGCGGTTACGGACGCGAAAACGGCGATGGACGCCATTGTGACGAAGTTGTCGATCGTGGAGGCGGCGAAGGAAGAACTTGCCGCGTATAAGGCAGAAGAAGGCTTGTATCGCGAAGCGCAGGCAACCGAACGTGCAAACGCGATCGCTACGGCGAACGCGGCGTTTGACGCGGCGGTGAAACAGGCGGACGTAGACGGAGCGATTGCCACGGCGAAAGCTGCGATCGACGCTTTAAAGACGGATGCGGAATTGACCGCGGAAGAAAAAGCGGCGGCGGACGAGGCTTTTGCGGCTGAAAAGACGGAGGCTCGTGCTGAATTGAACACGTTGAAAGCGGCTGTGGATTTCAGTAAATATTCGGCTGAAAGTCAGGCGGCTATCAATGAATTATACCGTACGGCGCAACAAGGAATCGACAACGCGCTTACGAAAGAACAAATCGACGCGGCAGTCAATACGTTTAAAGCAGAGTTGGCAAAAGTAGCGCAAGACGGTGAAGTTTCCGACAATGCAGATCAGGATTCGACGCAGGAAGGCAACGGTTCGGTTTTGGATATCGTTAAGGATAAGATGGGCTGTTCGTCCGTGCTTGGCGTTTCGGGCATCGTGACGGTCGTTTGCGCGTTTGGCGCGGCGGTGCTTGCTTGCAAGAAAAAGGAAGATTAAACAATTTACGCGGTAAGAAAGCCGAATTTCGGCTTTCTTACACGCACGTAAATACATAAAAGAGAAAGTGAGAAATAAAAAAAATGAAAAAAATCAAATTAGCCGTCGTGGGATACGGCAATCGCGGTCAGGTGTATGCGGATTATTCGTTGGACGAACCGACGGAGGTAGAAGTATCGGCGGTCATTGATCCCAACGAATATAAATTGAAAGTGGCAAAGGACAGATACCGTTTGGCGGACGGGCAGGTGTTTACCTCGTACGCGGATTTCATTGCGTCGGGCGTGGAGGCGGATATCGTCGTCAATGCAACGATGGAACAGTTCCATTATCAAACGGCGATGGAAATTTTACGCTCCAAGCACCATATGCTGATCGAAAAACCCATTGTGGCAAACGAAAAGGAGTTGCAGGATATTCGTGACGCGGCGAAAGAAAACGGGTGCATGGTATTCGTGTGCCACGTATTGCGTTACAGTCCGTTCTATAAGACGATCAAAACGATGATCGCGGAAGGGAAACTGGGTAAAATCACTTCGATGGAGATGAACGAACACGTTTGGATACCGCACTTTTTGGGCAGTTACGTGAGAGGCAAATGGAACAGTGAACAAGTATGCGGCAGTCCCGTATTGCTTGCGAAATGCTGTCACGATATGGACCTTATTTGTTGGCTGAACGGCAGTAAACCCGAACGAGTTTCCTGTTTTGGCCACCGTTGCCATTTCGTGCCCGAAAACAAGCCCGAAGGCGCGACGAAATACTGTATCGATTGTCCGAGCGAGAGAGAATGTCCTTACAGCGCGCTGAACTTGAACTACCATCACGACATGATGCCGTTTTTGGTTTGGGATCCGTTGAATAAACCGTATAACGAGATTACGAAAGAGGAAAAAGAGGCGTTTTTGCGCAAAGACGACCACGGCAGATGTGCGTACGACCTTGGCGGGGACGTGATGGATAGACAAAACCTCATCGTGGATTTTGCCGACGGCAGTTTGGCGGCGTTTACGCTTTCTTGCGGTACTTGCCGCCCCGACAGATACGTACATATCGTGGGTACGAAAGGGGAAGTGGAAGGAAAGTTGGAAGAAAACAAGTTCATTTTCCGTACGTATAACAAGGATACAGTCAGTTTCCGCGAAGAAATCATCGACGTAACGCCTCAGGTTGTCAACAAGGCAAAGTACGGCGGGCATAGCGGCGGCGATTACGGTATTATGTATGACCTTGTGCGCTATTTAAACGGCGAAAGAACGTCGATGTCCATCACTTTGTTGGAGGATTCCGTTGCCAGCCATTTGTTGGTTTATGCGGCGGAAGAAAGCCGTAAATCGGGGCGTTTCGTAACGCTGTAATATAAGGGCGTAACCCCATGGGGTTATTTGTTGTCTTCAACAACAAATAAAAATCTTTATTATGCAAAAAATAGCACGACGATAATATATTTAAGGAGTGGGAAAAGGTGTTTAAGACGAAAAAGCTGTTTTTAACGGCGATTTTGGGAATTATGACGGCGGTATTGCTTTGCTTTGGCGTGGTATTTTCCATGCCCACGAAACAGGCAAGCGCGGCAACGACGCTGTCGACGGAAAACTGGACGTTGGCAGTGGAGGGAACTAGCGAATTTCGAGTTCAAAATGGTACGACGTATTGGACTGCGAACACGAACGACGTAACAACGGCAAGCATGCTCGATTATACCGAGATCAATGGCAAGACGTTGACGGAAATCAATGCGGAAAAGCCGGGTGCAGTCAAAGTTACCTTGCAACCTGCCGCGGATCCCATCGGCAGCTTTTACCGTATTATTATCGATACGGAAGTTGCGGGCTTTACGGTACAGACTATTGAAAAATTTGAGGTAAAAGCTGGTTGGTCGCATACGGATACAAGCGGTACGTATACGCTTAATGATAAGATCGAGTTTGTGAAATCGGGCAGTAGTTTTGTTAGGGTCGTGTCCACTGTGGATATTTCGAATGCGTTTAAGCTGCTTGTTACTGACAACGGAACGGGTTCAAACGGTACGGCTTGCTATTATATACATACAAACGGTACAATGTATTGGACGGCTCAATACGGCATGACGGGCGGATATGCAATCAATGAAAGCGAATGGAAAGGCGTAAGCGACGTTTCATTACAAGGCGGCGCGATACAAATGTCCTACTTGGCGGTAAACGGAACTTCCATTTACGATATCAACGTTAGCGACAACAACTCGTACGGTTCAACACAGGACGCTATTGCCCAAGGGGGCAAATATGCGCCTATTCTTGCTTTGCTCACGTGTGATAATGAATCTAACTTAGGTAATATCATCAAACTGCAAATTCCTTCCGCATATCCTTCGGGAAGCGGTGCGGCAGCGGATAACCATAAGAGTATTGCCATCAAAAAAGGGTTCTTCGTCGTGGATACTTCGACAAATATCAAATACGAAGTGACGAGGGACGTTCAATGGGATTACGTAAACGGCGCGTGGGTTGAACATACGCAAGAAATCAAAACAAACGTTACCCATGCAACTATGTTTGCGGAAAGTGATACCAGTAAGTTTGTGGGTGTCGCTTTAGAGGGCAGTGATTATGCCTCCGCGCCGAATACCTATGCAGGTACGGTACAAACGGCGCTTTCTTATGCGCAAAAAGCAGACTTTTGTTCGCATATTTTGCTTGACGACGTAAAACTTGCAACGCCCGGTGAGGCATTTTTGAACGTATGGAATAATTACGGGTATTTCACTTTCCGTCCTAGTAATAACAATGCGACCAAAATCACCGTTTTGGCAGGATGTCAGTTCCCGACCTACGACGCGCTTTTAACGGGTGCGAAAGAAGTGTACGTTACAACGGAAGACGTTACCTTTGTAAAGGGCAGTGACGGCACGTGGGCAATACAAGAAAAGGTAACGGCGGGCGAATATGCAACCTCCGTTACGGACGTTGTATATGCGCGGGATAATGCCAACAACTGGATGATGTTTACGTTGTCGAATAAGGATTATCCCAACGCTCTTGAAACTTGCAATATTGCGACGACAGAAGAACAAATATCCGCGTTGAACCTTTACGATAAGATCACGGTAGACGGATATACGTTGCGTACCCGTATTGCAACCTACGGTGCAACGGGTGAAGTTCCAAAGATCAATCTTTGGCAGGCTGACTGTTTCGGGTTACGCGTTTCGGGTGCGGAAGGCGCGTTGGACGGCGCGCAAAAGGTGACCGTCAAAGCGGGCGCGCAGTTCCCTTCATATGCTTACGTTACGGAAGGGGTCGAGGCGTATTACGTAACGACGGAAGAATTTGTATTTGTCAACGTTGGCGCAAGTAACGGCGCATGGCAAAGACAGTATACGGCGACCTTCGTTGTTGACGGTGAAGTGCTGGAAAAAGTGCCTTACGTGGTATCGCAGGGCTTGACCGCGCCTGCTGTGCCTGAAAAAGAGGGTTATCGCGGGGCATGGGAAAGCTATACGGCGAATGGTAATATTACCGTAAATGCAGTATATACGGAAACATTCGAATATGAAGAAACGAGAGTATCGAGTTTTAAATGGGACGGCGATGGAAATTCGTACGTAACGTTCTATCTTACCAACGGCGAAAACGTTGCGAAGATGTACGGGGATAATACTTCGTATGATTTGAGTATATACAATCTTTGGGACGAAATACTTGTCACAGCGACGGACGGAAATCAATATACGTTGAGGGAGGTCTATGTAGGCGACGGCGGGGACTCTTGGTATATTTCCTTTGGGAACAAACCGAGTTTCTTATTGAAACTTGCAAGCAATTATCAAAAAAATGCTACAAATCCTATTACAGAAGTATTTATCCCTAAAGGAACGGAATTTCCTTCCTTTGACGATTACGGAACGAAAGCGTACGTGACGACGGCAGATACGCTGTGTGAATACAATGCGGATACTGCTGCTTGGACGTGTACCGTCACGGAAGAAAGCAGTACGCAACTTCCCACAGGATTTGACGACCATTACGTTTTATCCGACTTACACAACGTTGCGTACAAGGAAACGGACGGTTTCAAAGACGGTATTGAAACCTTAACCTATACGGACGGCGGTGAAGCGGATTACCATTACGGCTACGTAGATTCGCAATCGTTTACTTTGTCTTTTGATTTCAAATATACAGGTGCAAATTATTACAATGCATTTGTTGTAAACCTCGGCATGAACGGCTACGGCGGTATCAAAACGGGGTTCGGCTGGAGAATTTATCTGATTCGCGGCGACGCTACGAACGGCACTGCACAAAATCAATGCGTACAGTTTTTCTCGGGGGTATGCGATAAAAATACGTATGCAGACGGCAATATTGCTGCTCCTGCCTTAAACGGCTCGGCGTTTGTCCAAGGGCAAGTTTATAACGTAGTGATCGGTTACAAGTTGGTCGATGAAAACACCGTAACGACGACTGTTTTGTTTAATGGCGTACATGTAGCGTCGGAGACTTATACGATGGGCGGAACGTTCTCCACCTATTCGAGTAATTTGGACAGCATTACGTTTACGGCGGAAGCAGGTTTTGGTGGAACAGTGACCATTTCCGACCCTGATAAGGATATGGATGCGGCTACGTATAAGCTGACCATGGAAAACGGTGTAAAGGCAGAAAGCGTGTATGCGTCTACGTACGAACTTCCCGCGTTGGATCCCGTTGAATACGGTCAGGAAGGCAAAGTATTTGTCGGTTGGACGACGGACGCTTCGTTTGCGGCGGGTTACAAAATGTATCCCGCAGGATATGCGTTGGAATTGACGGCTGATACCAGTTTATATCCCGTATGGATCGGCTTTAATATGAAAGACGGCGCGGCTGTTCGTACGGTAGAAAACGAAAGCGGTATCCGTTTTACGGTATTTGTCGAAGGCGGCGTATACGATGCGGGCGTCAGCCTCGGTTTGATCAAAGAGATCGGCACGATCGTTGCGCCTACCGATTATTTGAGTAAGCAAGCGTTGACGCATGCGCTCGGTACGGGAAACTATATTCAACGTGTAACGGATAAGTGGCAGGACGACGTTAGCGCGACGAGAAGATATACTGCGGCGTTTATCAACATTAGTTACGACCAGTATGGCAGAGCATTCTCCGCGCGCGGTTATATGAAGATCGCGTATACCTCGGGAGATGGGTATATCTATACGGCGTATGACGAACAAAACCATTCGAGAAGTATCTACGAGGTCGCAACGGAGGCGGTGAAAGACGTCTATGCAAACAACGCTGTTGTGGAAGCATACGTCAACAGCGTTGCGGATATCACCGTTAACAGCAGTTTGGCGGTAGTGAAAACGTCGAGCGCGCAAGGCGAATATACGATTGGTTATGAAAAATTAAATCGCACCCTTACCGTTACGGTGGATAGCAACGTAAAAGCAGCGCTTATCAACGGTACGCGCGTTGTCATGGGTCAAGAAGCGAGAATCATGATCGATAATACAGAATATACGATCAGCGGTTATACGTTGACCACAAACGGTTTGACCCTTACCTTCACCGTAGGGGAAGGCGTTGAAATGACTGCGGAAGATTATATCGCGCAGTTGCAGGCGTATATCGACCGTAAGGATTACACCGAAACGCATCACAACTACGTGAACAATATTGCGACCGCCGCAATCACCGCAATCAAAAACAGCACGGAAGGTTGGCAAACGACGTATGCCGATACGATGGCGGAACTTGCAACCGTCAAGACGGCTGTGGAATTGAAAGCAAATGACACAAGTGATACGGCTTTGTCTGCGCCCGTATTGAGCAAAGCCGAAGGTTATAACGTATCTTGGACGGCTGTGGACGGCGCGGATTATTACACGGTACACGACGACAACGACTACCGCGATTACACCGTGGTGTTGGCAAATGAAAACCTTAAGTACGAAGCAGAGGTCATCGGCAATCACAACGTGTACGTAGTGGCGCATTCGTATTATGAAGCATACAACAGTGCCGAATCGAACACGGTGGCAACGCCTGAGGTGAAACCTGTATTCAGTTATAAAGGGATGAGTGACGGCTTATATAAGTTCAGTTCTTCGCAGATGAATACGGTAATCGGCAGCGGTAATTGGTCAAAAACCACAAATAACGGTTTAGACGGCGGGTACTATTACGATAGTAGTGATGAGTTATATTTTGCCTACTACAACAAGGACACGGGTTGGTCGCCTTATAAAGCGAAAGCAACCGATTGGACTTCGCCTGCAGAATTCCCTGCACATGCGGCAAATTTGAAGGCAATGGGCAACAACGTCATTTTAATTGCACAGGATAGCGAAGCGTCGTTTAAAGAAGGGGAAGTTTGGGAAACTAGCCGTATGAAATACGTCATGGACACCGCTTGGACGATGGGCATGAAGGTGCTTGTCTGCGACGAAGTGTTCTATAAACTTTCCATGAGCGATAAAACGGAAGGCTATGCAGAAAGTCCTACGGATGTAACGAATGCGATTGCGGCGCGCGGCGAAAACTTTACGTCGTATATTACCCATCCTGCATTCTACGGTTTCTCGTTGGATGACGAACCATATAATTGTAATCTTAACGCGATGAAGTATACGGTAGAAGCGTTGTATGCTGCTTGTCAAGAGGAAAAAGTAGAACCTTTTTTCCTGGCTTGCTTGTTCCAATATCAAGGCGGTAAGATCAGTTTAGATGGTTCAACTGAAATGTATACTACAAAAAATAGTTTGCGTGACTATTATAACAACTGGCTTGGGATTACAGGTGTAAACAATAACCTTTACGTGGATATTTACACGAAACATGCAATGGGTCAGCCGACAGACCGTTACAATAATTCGTTTGACGTTGTTTACAATTCTTCGTATGTAAATGCAATCGGAAATAACGTGAAATTCTATCAAGCGATTACGGCGCACACGCAAAATAGCGGTGAACTTACGGAACAGGATATGTATATGTCGATGCTGTATGCGGCGGCACATGACGTAGCGGGTTATTCCTGGTTCTGCTACTTCCCGCTTAGCGGTGAATTGCAGGCATCTATCGCTGGCTATGACGGTAACTATAAGGGCGATGGTTACGGAAACGGTATCGGTAATACAAATAACGATCAGAGAAGCTTCTACAACGTTGCAAAAACGGCAAGTGAACAGTTCGAGTTTATCCAAGGCATTTTGGATGGTTACAATTTAACGGGGAGAAGCGACAGTAACAACGTTTTGACGACAACGCTTTCCAATGGTACAAAGACGGCAACCGTCTATGTGAATTCGGATACGGTAAATGTGTCTGAAACCGTAAGCTGTACGTTAACCAGTGGTAAAGAATATTATCTCATTGGTTACGATGTAGGGTGTCAAAAGAAAACGAGTGACGGTAACTCTATCTCCATCGCGCCTGGTCAGGCTGTGCTTTATATTGCGTAAGGAGGAAAGAAAGATGAAAAATTATGAAAATATAATGATTGAAGTTCTCTTTTTCCCCGCGGAAGACGTGATTCGCACTTCCGACCCTGACAAGGATAATACGGAAAATATGCCTGATTTTGCATAACGAAAACCGCCCTTCTCAATACCGAGAAGGGCGGTTGTATTTTAAAAGGCGAGCATTTGCTCGCCTTTTTATCTTAAATGACTACGATATCCATCGATTTAAACTGTTCTTTCAACGCATCGGGGAAGTCTTGATCGGTGATGAGTACGTTGATATCTTCTGCGTGCGCGAACGTGTAGGGCTTGATTTTGCCGATTTTCGAGCTGTCCAGCATCATGTACAAAAATTTTGCTTTTTTGCAGACTACGCGGAGAAGTTCTGCCTCCACTTGTGAACTGCACGAGAAACCGTTTTCGGGCGTGAACGCCGCCGCGGAAATAATCGCAAGCTCAAAATTCGTATCCGTGAAATAAAGGGAGGAGAACGCGGACGCGGTGGATAAGTTTTCCTTGATCAACTGTCCGCCCAAAAGGTTGACGACTACGTTTTTCTTTTTCGCAAGCTCGGTAGCAACGGCAAGCCCGTTGGTAAACACGTTGCAAAGACGGTCGGGCATTTCTTTGGCAAGATACAGCGCCGTCGTGCCGCCGTCAATGAAAATGGACGCGCCCTCGTCGATCAGTTCCGCCGCTTTTTGCGCGATGACGATTTTTTCATCGGTGTGCATTGTCGTTTTCTTCGTGTACGGTTCGCCCGAAGTCTTTTGCACTTCGCGTACCGACATAGCGCCGCCGCGGATACGGATGATCTTTCCTTCTTCTTCCAGTTGGAAAAGGTCTCTACGCAAGGTCATTTGCGATACGTTGGGGAAGTATTCTTCCAGTTGTTCCAAGGTCAATTTGCCGCGCTTGTCCAAAAGTTCGGCAATTTCCGTGATGCGTTCTCGTTTCATTTGCGTAACTCCTTTGTTTTTTCATTTGTTATATTTTATCATAAAGATGTCAAAAAAACAAGTAAACCGTATGAAAAAAATTTCATTTTTTATACTTTTTCACAAAAAAGAGCGAAAATATATGAAAAAATGTAAAAAATATTTAAAAAATTCTTATTTTGTGAAAAATGTGCGTGGAAAATTTCATCTGTTTTTGCTTGCGGTTTTTCGGGTATATATGTTATAATGAGGATAGAAAAACGCGAGGAAGAAACGCATGTTTGATTTTATTGTCGATTTAGACGAATATTTTTGCGAAAAATATGCCAACTATGACAAGCTGTGCATTTTGCCCGGGTACGTAATGCCCGTCATGCAACGTTCGGAGGTGCGTGAGGACGGTAGAACGTACGCCTATACTTTGCCTGCCGACACGATGCGTCTTGCCACGCAGGAAAAGAAGACGGATCTGCTTGCGGAACTGAAAAAACGCATGACGGACACAACGTTTTCCTTTTCTTTCCGCCCGTTTGGTTCGTTTACAAGAATACGCAACCGTTTTTCAAAGTTCGCCTTTTGCAAAAGTTTAAAAGCCATGTTGGGAAAATACGGTATTTCGGGCGAGGAAGCGTTGAAAAACCTCGACGTGTCCGAAGAAATTTGGCAGGGGATTTTAAAGGGAAAATTTGAGCCGACGAAAAACCTTTTGTATTCGCTTGCGCTGACCGCGCAATTTTCCTACGACGATACTTGCGCTTTGATGATGCTTTGCGGGTACGAGTTCGATTTCGCCAACGTCAAGGACGTGGTGATCTCTTACCTCTTACAGCAAAAGGTATACAATCGATCGATGATCGAGGCGGCTTTAAGCGAGTATAAAATTGCAAACTTGTTCATAAAATAAGCGTACGGGAAAAAATTTTCGAAAAACACGCGGTATGCACGCTTGCTTTTTAAAAAAGCATATGCTATAATAGATAAAAATTAAATAACCGAGCGGAAAAAGAGTACCTCGTATTTATGCCGAAACAGAGAGGCGCGCCATGGGCTGAAAGCGCGACGGGCAGAAAAAAGGGAAAGTGCGTTTTCGCGTTAGCAGGTCAGACTAATCCTCTGCGGCGGCCCCCGTTATCGGGCAAACGAGGGAAAACGAACGGTTTTCTAAAGTAAAGTGGAACAGCGTAGACAACGACGCCTTTATACTGTGGTATAAAGGCGCGTTTTTTATTAAGGATAGCATTATCCGTTGCGAGGTGGAAGTATGTGGTTTAAAAATCTCCGCGACGATATCAAAGCGGCAAAAGCGAACGATCCCGCGGCGCGCAATTCGTTCGAGGTATGGCTCACCTATTCGGGTGTGCACGCTTTATCATGGCACCGCGTGGCGCATTTTTTTCATAAGATCAAGTTAAAGTTGATCGCACGTATCATCAGTCAAGTGGCGCGGTTTTTCACGGGGATAGAAATTCACCCCGCGGCAAAGATCGAAGGGGGCGTATTCATCGATCACGGCATGGGCGTAGTGATCGGGGAAACCGCGGAAGTGCACAGGGGCACGGTTATTTACCAAGGCGCGACCTTGGGCGGCACGGGCAAGGAACGCGGCAAGCGCCACCCGACCATTATGGAGGACGTAGTCATATCCGCGGGCGCAAAAGTTTTGGGCGGTTTCACCGTCGGCAAGGGCGCAAAGATCGGCGCAGGCGCGGTGGTATTAAAAGAAGTTCCGCCGTACGCGACCGTAGTAGGCGTACCCGGGCGTATCGTGCGTATTCGTACCCCCGAAACGGAGGACGCGACGCATTTGGGGATCACCGCCACCGTTGCGCTGGTGCACGAGGCGAAACAAGCAGAACTGACGGCGCAGGAAAAAGGGGAAGAATAAGCATACCAGGTATGCGTTGAAATAACAATTTCGGTTAATAAAGGTAGGTAAATATATGAAAATTTACAATTCTTACACCAAGAGAAAGGAAGAATTTACTCCCTTAGAAGGGAACAAGGTAAAAATGTACGCTTGCGGTATTACCGTATCGGGCGAGGCTCATATCGGGCACGGCTATCAGGCGTTGATTTACGATATCATGCGCAAATACCTGAAAAAGTTGGGCTATGACGTTACGTATGCGCGCAATTACACGGACGTAGACGATAAAATTATCGCAAAATCGCACGAAACGGGTATTCCTGCGGACAAGTATGCCGAAATGATGATCGAAAATATCAACGGAATCATGGATAAATTCCACGTGGACGATCCCGACGTTTGGCTGAAAGCGACGCAAAATATCGACAATATCATCGATTTTGTGTCCCAGTTGATTGAAAAAGGTCACGCGTATCCCACGAAAAACGGGGACGTGTATTTCGACGTAGAATCCTTCCCCGGCTACGGTAAACTGTCCAACCGCAACATCGAGGACGCTTTGGACGGCGTGCGCGTGGACAACGACGACGAAAAGAAAAACGCGTACGACTTCGCCCTTTGGAAAAGCGCAAAAGCAGGGGAAATTTTCTGGGAATCTCCTTGGGGCAAGGGCAGACCGGGTTGGCATATCGAATGTTCCGCGATGAACCGCGCGGCGTTTGGCGACCAAATCGATATCCACGGCGGCGGACGCGATTTGATCTTCCCGCACCACGAAAACGAAATCGCGCAAACGGAGGCTTTGACGGGTAAACAGTTCGTGAAATACTGGACGCACAACGGCTTGATCAAGGTCAACGGGCAGAAAATGAGTAAGTCCTTGGGCAACAGTTTGTTGCTTGCGGAACTTTTAGAAAAATATTCGGATGAGGCGGTAAAATTCGCACTCCTTCAAACGAATTACCGCAACGATATCAACATCACGGACGATTTGTTCCCCGAAGCGGAAAAGCATTTGCTTGATTTTTACACCGCGCTTGCGGCGGTAGACGCGCTCGGTTTACAAGCGGACGAGGGGGGCATGTCCGCGGTGAAATTCATCGACGACGAGTTTAACGCCTGCATGAGCGACGATTTCAACACCGCGCTTGCATTGTCGAATTTGTTTGGCTATTTCAAGGAAATGAAAAAGCTGACGGCGGCAAAGGACGGGAAAGCGGCGGCGTATGCAAAGCAGATCCGCGATACTTATGCTCTGCTTGGTTTCTTCCAAAAAGACGCGAAGGCATTTGTGGCGGCGCACGCGCAAAACGAGGATATTCCTGCTGAAATTAAAGCGATCGCGGAAGAACGCTGGGCGGCACGCGTAAACCGCGACTGGGCAAAGAGCGACGAGCTTAGAAACAAGCTTGCGGAGCTTGGTTATGCCGTAAAAGACAGCAAAACGGGCTACGAGTTGACGAAAATTTAACGTAAAGCCCCGTGATTGCTTGACAAAAAAGGCAAGAAGATTATATAATGTGTTTTGCAAGAGGTAAACCTCTTGCATTTGGAACGGAAAACGAATAAAAGGAAATAGATTATGAAAGCGAAAGAATTAAGAGAACTGTATCTCGGTTTCTTCAAAGACCGCGGGCACAAAGTGATCCCGTCCGCATCCTTGATCCCCGAAAACGATCCCACCGTATTGTTTACGACGGCGGGTATGCATCCGCTTGTACCTTATTTGTTGGGGGAAAAACACCCTGCGGGTACTCGTTTGACGGACGTGCAGAAATGCGTACGTACGGGGGACATCGACGACGTTGGCGACGAAAGACACTGTACGTTTTTTGAAATGCTTGGAAACTGGTCGCTTGGGGATTACTTTAAAAAGGAAATGATCCCTTGGAGCTACGAATTTTTGACGGGCGAAAAATATCTCAACATTCCCTCGGACAAGCTTGCCGTGACCGTATTCGGCGGCGACGATACGTTGCCTTGCGACGACGAGGCGGCTGCGCTTTGGGAACAGGCGGGGATTAAAAAGGAAAATATCTACTATATGCCCCGTGAAAACAACTGGTGGGGCCCTGCCGGCTTGACAGGTCCTTGCGGTACGGACACCGAAATGTTCGTCATTCGCAAACCCAAATGCTCGCCCACCTGCAACCCCGACTGTAATTGCGGCGCGTTCCTTGAAATTTGGAATGACGTATTCATGCGTTTTAACAAGCAAGCGGACGGCTCGTTTGCCGAACTTTCGCAAAAGAACGTGGACACGGGTATGGGGTTAGAGCGTGCGCTGTGTGTTTTAAACGGCAAGACCAGCGTGTACGAAACGGATCTTTTCGAGGGCGCGATAAAAACGATTTCCGACCTTACGGGGAAAACTTACGGCGAGGACGAGGAAACGACCAAGGCGTTCCGCGTGTTGCTTGACCATACGCGTACGGCGACCTTTATGCTCGGCGACGAAAAGGGCATCGTGCCTTCCAACACCGATCAGGGGTATATCTTGAGAAGAATTATCCGCCGTGCGGTGCGCTACGGAAGAAAGATCAATTTGCCCGAAGGCAGTCTTGCAAAAATTTCCGAAGCGTTCATCGAGGAATACAAGGACGTTTATCCCGAATTGAACGTCAACCGCGAAAAAATTGCGGAAGAACTTGCAAAAGAAGAAACGAAATTCAACAAGACCTTACAGCAGGGCTTGAAAGAATTTGAAAAATGTATCAACTGCATCGAACGTAAAAATGCGTTCATGTCGCAAAAAGATCCTGCATACGTTGCGGAAAAGACGATCGGCGGCAAGCAGGCGTTCCACCTTTACGATACCTACGGTTTCCCTGTGGAAATCACGGACGAAATGGCGAAAGAACGCGGTTTCTCGGTAGATTTGGACGGTTATAAAGCGGCGTTTGAGGAACATCAAAGCAAGAGTAAAGCGGGCAGCGAAGGGAAATTTGCCTGCGGTTTGGCGGATCATAAGGAAGCAACGACCGCGTTGCATACCGCCACTCACCTTTTGCACGCGGCGTTGAAAAAAGTATGTTCGCCCGACGTCAACCAAAAGGGTTCGAATATCACGGAAGAAAGATTGCGTTTCGACTTCAACCTGCCTCAGCCGATGACGGCGGAACAAATCAAGGCGGTAGAAGACCTCGTCAACGAAGTCATCAAAGCGGATATTCCCGTTGTGATGAAGGAAATCACGTTGGACGAAGCGAAAGCGGAAGGGTTTACGGGCTTGTTTGAAAGCAAGTACGGCGAAGTGGTAAAAACCTATACGATCGGTGATTTCTCGAAAGAAATTTGCGGCGGGCCGCACGTAGAATCGACGGGCAAACTCGGACGTTTTAAAATCCAAAAAGAACAAAGTTCCGGCTCGGGCATCCGTCGTATTAAGGCAATTTTAGAATGATGAAAAAGGAACGGTGAAAACCGTTCCTTTACAATAAATCAAGGGGGCAGGTACGCGATGAATGATATTATGACTGCGGATAAAGTTAAGACGCTGATGCAGCCGTTGTTGGACAAGGGGTGTTTTTTCGATTATTTCTACGAAAAGGGCGGCGACAGCAGTTGCGTGTACATATGCCGTTTTAAAAAGGGAAAGGATTTTTTCGATTGGCGCGAGGTATCGGGAGAGGAAGAAGTACACCTTGTGACCTACGTCAAGGGAGAATTCGGTTTCCCCAACCTCAAAGTGTTGTATAAAAAAGAATATCGAAAATTTCGCTTTAAACATTTCTTTAGAAAAGCAACGATGGACGAAAAACGGCAATGGACGGCGGATTGTTTAAAAGCGGAGTTAAACAGCGGAAAACCTGATTTTTTCGGGTTAAAATTTGAATAAAAGAGGGGCGCGCCCCTCTTTTTTTATCGTATGGATGGGCGGATACGTAACGATTAGAACGGCGGTGGGCGTCTGCGCAGGAAAGGTCAAATAATCGATATATTAGGTTAAGAAATACGCTTGATTACAATAAAAATGATGTTATAATTAAAATATCACCAAAAGGGAGTAAGAGTAGCAATGATCAAGACGAAGTGGAAAAGCATAATCGCCATATGGATAAGCGTATTTTTGTTTATGTCATTTTTTATGATGTTTTCAGGATGTCAAGCGCTTTTTGAAAATAGTGAAAGTACGGGTACGGATGAACCGGAGGAGAAAAGTTCGGTGTTTTATTTGCTTGGAAATGATAAAGTCGAAGGCCAAATGATGGGTTGCGTAGTGCAAACGATGGGTGGAAAAACGATTGTGATCGACGGCGGCTCGGAGGATGCCTTGGCGAAACGGCAGTTGATGGATTTCTTATCCGAAAATGCAAACGGGCACGTGGACGCATGGTTCTTTACCCATCCTCATCATGACCACATTGGTGCATTCCACGGTATTTTTTCAAACATAGCGGGCATAACGGTTGATAAAATTTATCATAACTTTCCTTCGTTGGATGAATTGGAAACGTACGGTTACAGAAACGCCGGCGAAATGAAGATATGGAAGGAAACTGCAGATATATTTGAAAATAAATTTGCGGGCAAAGTTCAAATCGTTCAACCCAAGGACGTATTTGTCGTCGATGAAATAAAGATAACCGTTTTGCGCGTTTACGACCCGACCATGACGACGAATTTCGTAAACAACAGCTCGGTGGTGTATAGAATTGAAAATGATCATAAGAGTTTCCTGATTTTAGGCGATCTTGGCGTACAAGGCGGCGCGGAATTGATGGAAAATTGTTCGTTGGAACTTTTGCAAACGGATTATACGCAAATGGCGCATCACGGACAAGGCGGCGTAAATCAAGAATTTTATGCATATATCAAACCGAAAAGATGCATTTGGCCGACGCCCGATTGGCTGTGGGATAATGATAATGGCGGCGGGTTCGATACCGGACCTTGGCAAACGGTTCGTACCAGAGAATGGATGGAGGAATTGGGCGTAACGGAACATTGGGTAGCCAAGGACGGCACGCAAGGAATTAAATTTTAACGGTTAAAACACAAAAGGCACGAAGTCCTCAATGGAGTTCCGTGCCTTTTATTTTACCCGGCCGAACGAAATCCATTTTAAAAGATTTCGTTTACGATATATGTAATTTTATAGAAATTGAAAACTATTTCTACTTGAAGGGATAGGGAGATAAGACTATAATAAAATCACTAAAAAAGGAGAGAGCGATTATGTTTTTAGCTTTTGAAGAATACAAGAAAAAAGTGCTTGGTTGTTATATCGGAAAATCGGTAGGCGGGACCCTGGGTATGCCGTTTGAGGGGGATACGAATACTCGAACGATTACCTATTACGACCCCGTGCCGACGGAAATGTTGCCAAACGATGATTTGGATTTACAGATCGTCAATTTGGAAACGATTTTAAGAACGGGTTTACCCGTTTCCAGATATAACGTAGGGGAAATATGGTTGCATCATATGGAGGATAGCGCGCCCGATGAATACGGCGTGGCGATCAGCAACCATCGCATTGGGTTGCGCGCGCCTCTTTCCGGGCAGTACCGTAATAAATTTTACGGCGGCATGGGCGGTGCGATTCGCAGTGAGTTGTGGGCGTGTCTTGCTCCTGCAAACCCGACGTTGGCGGCGCAATTTGCACGGGAGGATGCCTGCACGGATCATACCAAAGACGGCGTATATGCCGAAATGTTTTTGGCTGCGGTGGAAAGCGCGGCTTTTTCGGAAACAGATTTGGCAAAATTGATCGAAATAGGTATTTCGTTTATTGGAAAAGAAAGTAAATTATATCATGCTTTTGAAGACGTGCAAAAGCAGTGGAAAAATAAGCAGGACGTATTTGCGGTTAGAGAATACATTTTACAAAAATATCCGTCTGACAACTGGACGGACGTCACGATCAATATCTCGTTCGTACTCCTCTCCCTGCTTGCTTGTGAAAACAGTTTCGATAAAGCGATTTGTACGGCAACTTCTTTGGGTTATGACACGGATTGTACTGCCGCAACGGTAGGGGCAATCTTCGGGATCATGAACCCCGACTGTATTGACGAGAAATGGACAAAACCCATCGGCGACGACTTGATCCTTTCCGCGTGTATTATCAATATGCACGAATGGGATACCATCGGACAATTTTGCGACGCTTTGATGGCAACGGCATACCATGTACGAGATTATTACCAAACCGAAGTGGAAATCGAACGCAGCGAAACGTTAAAGCCCGTGCGCATTTCCGCGCCCAGAATGGAGGAGTTTCACCGTCTCTACGCTTGGGAAATGGATTCTCCCGAGTCCTTGATTGCGGAATCGCCCTTTTTGGTGAATTTGATTTATCCGAAAAACGTAGCGCTTATTCCCGATCAGCCTCAAACGTATAAATTAAAAATCACGAACGTTTTGAAGCGGGATTTTTGCGGAAAGCTTACCCTTGCCTTGCCTGAAAAATGGACGGCGACCCCGTCGGATTTCACGTTTGATTTAAAGCAAGGGGCGGAAACGACGTTTGAATTTATCGTGAACGTAACCGACTTGAAACGCCGCGGACAGAAAAATATTCTTTCCTTGCGTTTTAACGTCAACGACGTTCCGTTTGTTATGGAAACGGCGTTGCCCGTCGCTTGTCCTTGGGCGGTAGAAAATCTTAAAACGAATGAAAATACGGTATTTGAAGCGACGTCTGCCTATTTCAACGTTCCCAAAGGGGAATATCGTTATAAGACAAAAATGAAAGCGACGGCAAAGAAAGATATCCGTATCTCTTGCGGGGGGACGCGACCTTTCATATTATATGTAAACGGGGCACCCGTGTACGAGGGTAAGGCGGAATTTTACGTACCGACTTTCCATCGAGATAATTCTTGGACGACGGCAAGCCTACTGAAAAATATGAATGAAATCGAGGTGTATTTCCCCGAATACGGCGAAGGTGAATTTTTCTTCGGAGTGGGAACGACGTTCGGTTGTTCAACGTGGATCGATACGTTGGAAAGAATGTTATAAAAAAAGAAAAGCCAAGGCGGTTACCTTGGCTTTCTGTAATTTAAGGGAGATATTCCGATTTTTCGTTTGAAGATCAGGCTGAAATAATTTGCGGACGAAAAGCCGCAACATTCGGCAATATCTTCGATGGATTTCTTCGTGTTCAGCAGTAGGAATTTTGCGTTGTCAAGCCGCACTTTTAAGAGGTATTCCCCAATGGTATAATGGGTCGAATCCTTAAAAAGACGACAAAGAAAAGGCTTTGAAACAAAGAACTTTTCACTCAGCATATCCAATGTGATCGGGCGGTTGTAATTTGTATTGATAAAATGCACGATCTTTAAAATTTCCACGGGATTTTTGTTGGATTTTGCGAGGACTTTTTCTTCCGCATTCAAAAAGGAGTTTTTTTGAAGGGATAATAAGGTGATGACCGTTTCCGCGAGGGGGAGCAGATATTCTTCCGCGTTGTTTTTATGCTTGGATTGAATATAGCAAGCCTCGTTTAAAAGGGAAAGGATCAACGCGCGGTAGCGTTCTTCCAAAACGATCGCTTTTTGCGCGATTTTATGGAGAAATTTTTTCTGGTTTTCAGACAAAAGATGCGCGGGGATATTGAGATTGATCCTTGTATAAGCGCCGCCCTCCGTTTTATGTGGGCAGTGGGGCGGAAGAACGATAAAAGTGTTTTCCGACATTTGAAAAAAAGAGCGTTCAAGAAATACCTGCCTGGTCCCTTCCAACAAAAAATACAATTCATAATGCTGGTGCGAATGCATATCGGGCATATTGGACGTTTTGGTCAAAACGACTTTTCAAACTCTAAAATCGGTTTAATATTCATGGCTCGTTCACTTATTGAATAAGAATTTTATTGGAAAGGGCGGACGATTGTTGCGCTTTTCGCCACTGTGCCGGACTGAGTCCGTATTTGCGTTTAAAAGCGGCGATAAAGATACTGGCGGAGCTGTAATTGAGCTTAAAAGCAATTTGCTCGATGGTATTTTCCTGCGCCTGCAAAAGGGCGATGGCGTAGGAAAATTTAACGGAAGAAATATATTCTTGCAACGTTACGCCCATATATTTTTTAAACTCGCGGCAAACGTAGCCGTGCGAATAATGGGTGGCTTGAATGATTTCGTCGAGGCTTTTTTTCTTAAAGCCGGCGTTGTTGAGTTGTTTTGTAAGGGAAATGATCCAGTTGGGCAGTTTTTTCTGGGGGCGCAAGCTTTGTTGCCACAGCGTAAACAGCTCGGTAACGGCGTTTATATGCGCTGCGCGGGACTGTTGTAAAGACAAATCGCGAACGCCGTTGAAAACGTTTAATTTATTTTCCAACATTTGCAAATCGTAATCGGATATTTTAAAAAACATCGTCATAGGTTCGTCTTGTATTTTTTGAAATAAATCGGGGTCGATACAATCGCAAACGGATTTCAGCAGTTCGGTGGAAACGTAAACGTCCCTGCTGATATGCCCGTCGGTACTGATGAAACAATGTTCGTCTTGAGGGCGCAGTAAAACGACCGTACCTTTCGTGATCTCGTAATCCACGCCGTTGATACAGTTTTTCACCTGTCCGCTGATACAAATGCTGAACTCAAAAAAAGTATGGCGGTGCGGAAGGCATTTTTTCGATACGACCAACCGTGTATAGGGATTTTTACTGATGGTTTCAAAATCAAAAACGTTCATGCTTATATTTTAATTTATTTTTTATAAAAAGTAAAGTGTTTTTTCATTTTTCAGTAAAAAAGAAAATGTTGTAAAAAATTCCTTAAAATTCTTTATTTTAAAGCAGTTCAGGCAAATATTTTCAATTTTTCGAACTGTAAATATCAAAAAATCGATATATTTAGTTAAATATAAATCTTGCATTTGTAAAAGCAATCGCTTATAATGATAGGCATAAAAGTATAGACCGTTTTAAAAACGGAGAACTGTTTTTGAAAAGCTCTACGCAACGCAGAATATGGAAAATGCAAGGCGCCGAAAAGGAGGTTCACTTGAAGGAAATGGAAAAAGTTTTTGAATTTTATCCCGCGGTAAAGGGGTCGGGATTTCAAATGGAAGGATATCATATTTGGTGCGGCTCCGTATTAAAGGAGGGCGATACCTATTATTTATTTGCCGCGCGGTGGAAGAAGGAAAAATCTTTCCCTTTGGGTTATCTTACCGATTCGGAGATCGTTTTGGCAAAAACGGAGGATTTAAACAAGCCTTTTCAATTTGTGAAAACCATCATCGGGAAACGCGACGGCGGATATTGGGATAGTATGATGGCGCACAACCCCTATATTATAAAAATCGGCGACGAATACGTGTTGTATTATATCGGCAGTCCGGACGGCGGAACGGTGACGAGAAAGATCGGTTTTGCGCACACGAAGGATATCCTTGGAGAGTGGCAACGCGCGGACAAGGCGATCGAATTACCGCCCGACGCAAACAATCCTTGCGCGGTGGCGACGCCGAATAACGAAATATTGTTGTATTTCCGTGACGGCAGTTTGAAAGTGTCCGTGGCGAAAGCGACCCGTTATGACGGGGAATATACGGTTTTAAACGACAATATTTTCCCCGAATCGGGAATGGAGGATATGTTCGTCTATCCAACGGACAAGGGCTATGAAATGCTGTTGGAGGACGGCTCGGGATATTATACAGGCTTGCCTTACGGCGGCGCATGGTTTTCTTCTTCCGACGGTATAGTTTGGGATAGAAAAAACGTGCGTATGGCGTATGATTTTAACGTGACATACGACGACGGTACGAAAATCGTCATGCAGCGCAGGGAAAGACCGTTTTTGCTGTTTGACGGGGACAGAACGTACCTATTCAACGCCGCGAAAATCAACGGAGAAACGCAACGAACGGGCGGCGATACGTGGAATTTTGTACAAGAAATCAAAGCGAAAAACGAATAGACGGCTGGTTTAGGCGTTTCGTGCAACGGGTTGAACGGTTGCGTCGGCTCGGTTAAATAAATTGATTGAAAGGAGAGATGGATATGAGTTATGCATTTATGAGATTTCCGCACTTTAAGGAATTGGCTTTCACGCTCAGTTATGACGACGGGGTACCCGCGGACAAGCGGCTTGCGGAAATTTTTAATAAGAACGGCTTAAAATGCACGTTTAATTTAAACGGCGAAACGGCGGATACGGTGGGGAGATATCCCATTGAAGAAGTGAAAAAGACTTATTTACCCGCAGGGCATGAAGTGGCGCTGCATGGGGCTTGTCATTATTCTCTTGGAGAGATACCCGATACGGTACTCATCGACAATATCATGAAAAACCGAAAAGCGTTGGAGGAATGCTTCGGCGTAGTCGTTACAGGATCGGCTTATGCAAACGGCAGTTATGACGATCGAGTAGTGGAGTTGTTGAAAACCTGCGGGGTTACCTATGCGAGAACAATCCGTTCGACGCATTCTTTTGAAATTCCGGAAGATTGGTTACGCCTGCATCCTACCTGCCATCATAAAGACCCTCAGTTGATGGAACTTGCGGAAACTTTCTTAAAGGGCGGCAATAAGCGGCATTTCTTCTATCACCGTCCGCAACTTTTTTACCTTTGGGGACACAGTTACGAGTTCGACAACGACGATAACTGGCAGCTGATCGAAGATTTTTGCGCGTTTATCGGGGGCAGAGAGGACGTTTGGTATGCGACGAACGGGGAAATTTACGAATACGTACAGGCATACAATGCTTTACAATACAGCGCGGACGGGCATTTGGTAAAAAATCCTACGGCGATCGACGTGTATATCCATTATTTCGGAAAGCCCTATAAAATTTGCGCGGGAGAAACCGTCCGTTTGGAAAAATAAAAAGAAACGAGCAGGCTTATGGACATAATCAAAGAATTGGAAAAAGAGTTATCTTTTCAGTTGCCCGATTTCGTAAATTTTATCAAAATGAAAGGGGCATGTACGGGTTTAATCGAATACGACCGACAAAAATTGACCGTTTATTATCAAACGAAAACGCAGCTTGCTCATGCGATTTTGCAAATCAAGCGCCATGGGTTTGAAAAGCCCTATCGGTATGAGATAGAGTGCGCGTTTGAAAATTTGCGCGTCATGGTGGATTGTTCTCGAAACGCGGTGCTCAATCTTCATACGGTGAAACGGCTGATACGGCTTTTGGCGTTGATGGGATATAACGGTTTGATGTTATATACTGAGGACACTTACGAAGTGGATAACGAGCCGTATTTCGGATATTTGCGCGGTCGGTATTCGCAAGCAGAGCTTGCGGAACTGGACGCCTATGCCGCACGGTTTGGCGTGGAGTTGATCCCCTGTATACAAACGCTGGCGCATTTGAATAGTATCACTCGCTGGGGAGAATATATCCCGATCATCGATTGCAACGACATTCTTTTGACAGAGGAGGCGCGCACGTACGAATTGATCGACAATATGTTTGCGTCTTTGCGTAAAGTATACACAACCAAGCGGTTGCATATCGGTATGGACGAAGCACACATGGTGGGGCTTGGAAAATATTTGGATAAGCACGGTTATACCAACCGTTTTGAAATTTTAAAGCGGCATTTGGAGAAAGTGTTGGAGATTGCCAAAAAGTACGGCTTCGAGCCTATGATGTGGTCGGATATGTATTTCCGATTGGCAAATCACGGCGCGTATACGCCGATTGCCGAGGATAAGATCGAGGAAATCAAAAAGCATATTCCTGCCGATATTGAACTAATCTATTGGGATTATTATAGCAAAGAGGAATCCCATTACGATGCGATGATTGAAAATCATAAAAAATTAACCGAAAAACTTTCCTTCGCGGACGGCATTTATCATTGGGTGGGATATGCACCCATGATCGACCATACGGTGCAAAATATTCAACCCGCAACGAAAAGCTGTATAAAAAACGGCGTAAAGAGCTTGCTTGCGACCATTTGGGGCGACGACGGCGGTGAAGGGAGTGTTTACAATAATTTACCTGCGTTGGCGTATCAGGCGGAGTTGGCTTACCACGGTGGAGATGCGTCGAGGGTGGGCGATGTCTTTTATGCATTGACGGGGATTGAATACGACGCATTTTGCGCTTTGGAACTTGCTAACGTGGTCGGGGATTATCCCCATACCGTACAAAATCCCTGTAAATATATGCTGTTTAACGACCCGATGCTGGGCGTAATGGATTGTTTGGTGGTAGACGGGGACAAGGAAAAATTGTTGACGGCGATCAAAAAGCTGAAAGCGGGGGAAAAGACGAAGTACGGATTGACTTTTAAAATGTTGCGTACTCTTTCCGAGGTCATTTATTTGAAATATGACTTAGGCGTTCAGACTCGTTCTGCATATCAATCGGGCAATAAGAAAGAATTGGATAGACTTTGCAATCACGAATACAAAAAGTTGTTGCGTTTAATCGACAAATTTTACACTGCCTTGCGTAGCCAATGGTATGATGAAAACAAACCGCACGGTTTTGACGTGCAGGATATCCGTATCGGTGGACTGATACAAAGGCTGAAAAACACGCGCCGAACGATTACCGAGTATTTACAAGGTAAACGGGCGGAGATCCCCGAATTTGAGGAAAAAATACTCAATTTTCACTGTAACGTCGATTATGAAAAAACGATTTGTTGCAACAAATGGACAATCAATTCCACCTGCAACGTGTTATAAGGTAAAAAAAGAGCAGTTCGCGAAGAACTGCTTTTTTATTTTGTATCGGAGAGGGTGGGGCGTTGGTTTTTACGCCACTGCGCAGGCGTTACGCCGAATTTTCGACGGAAAGCCGCGATGAAATTTGCCGCCGACGAGTAATTGAGTTTAGAGGAAATCAGCTCGATGCTGTTGGAGGGATCGAACAGCAGGGCGCAGGCAAAAGAAAACTTAACGGAGGTCACGTAATCCTGCAACGTGATACCCATGTGCTTTTTGAAACGCCGACAAACGTATCCGTGCGCATAGTTGGTCAGCTGAATGATCTCGTTGATATTTTTGGTCGCGATTTCGATCGTATTGATTTGTCGAGTCAAAGAGGTCAGCCAGTTGGGGATATCCTCCTGCTCGATGCGCGTTTGTTGTTGATACCAAAGATCCAACAGTTCGGAAATTGCCGCGATATGCGAAGCGTGCAACTGTTCAGGACGCATTTTATTGTTGTTGAAAACGCCCATTTTTCGTTCGAAATTTTGCAGCTCGTATTCGGACAGTTTAAAAAAGATCGAAAGGGGTTTGGTGGACAGCGTTTCGTAAAGATCGGGCGCGAAACAGTCGCAAATGCTTTTAAACAGCTTGGGCTCGATGTATACGTCGCGGCTAACGTGCCCCTTTTCCGAGTAAAAAATATGCTCGTCGTCTGGACGCAATAAAACGACCGTCCCTTCTTGAATATCGTAAACGGTGCCGTTGATTTGATTTTGCGTACTGCCGCTGATACAGATGCTGAATTCGAAAAAGGTATGCGTGTGCAAAGGACTCTTTTTCGAAATAATAAGCTGTGTGTACGGCGTACGCGCAATAATTTCCTGATTGAGTACGCTCATAATTCTATTCTACGAAAAAATTTTTCAAAAGTAAAGCGATTTTTATATGAAATCGGAATTTTGGAAAAATTTTCAAAACAAACGGAAAAGCCTTTGTTTTAAAGGGTTTAAATGCTTTTTGTGAAATTCCTTTATTTTAAAGAGGTCAAAAATTCAATGTTTTAGGTTAAATTTACCTCTTGAAAATATAAACGACATACTTTATGATGATATTGTGGATCCTGGACGATGGCGCTTTTTTGCCATAAACTGGGATTAGGTTAGGAAGAAAAAAAACAATCATGGAGGAAATAAATGTTTACGAGCGCGATAAAAAGATTGTGGATATCGTTGATTTCCGTCGCGGCAAGTATTTGTTTGGCGTGTGGCATTCTTTGCACCGTCAATGCGTCGGCAGGCGTATTTACGGGGCTTAGCGAAGAAGTTGCGCTCAGCAAGGTTGTGACGACGAACGGCGTTACCGCAGACGGATTTGAAGTGGAATATCTCGAATTTGAAATGGGGGAATCGGGCAACACGTGGTTTATGACCCAGTTCACGGGTAAAAACGCGCCCAACTACGCAGTTCGTGCCGTACAAGGTTACAGCTCTTGGGACGGGGTATATACGGAATGGAACAGTCAGTACCAAAAAACGATTACCGAGCTGGGGCTTTTGATTTGTAACTCGACGGAATACGGCGGTTTTCATATTCCCGTTTACCGAGGCAGTACAAACGTTTTGACGGCTTGGGAGCGTGGGCTTTTGCAGGCGCAAGACGAAAACGGAACGAATCTTTTGGGTATGCGTTATTACGATGCCGCAAAAACGTACGTGCAAATCATAGGCTATGAAGTTGCGACGGACGGCACGACAAACGCTACGTTTACCGTGTACCTGTATGAAGTCACGGACAGCGGGCTTTCTCTTGTGGCAAACGCTACGCACACGTATGGGTCGAATACCAACGCTTTGGCGGGTACGAAAGCAGTCATTTACGGGAATATGCAAGCAAGCAGTGCAAGTACCGCCGCAGACGATTACGGTTTGTCAGCGCAAAACAATCCCGATTGCGTAGTTTTCCAATATGCGAAACCTGCAAACAGCTTACAGGGCTTGATGCAAAACGTGAGCGATCATTACGAATATAAAGACGATTTGAAAACGGCGTTGGGTCTTACGGAAGTGGACACCGATTACGTGTTTGAAGTGCCTGAAGAACCCGAGGTGGTGATTCCCGAGGTGACGACTCTTTCTTCGTCGGCAACGCTTTCGCAAATTCAAGCGACCACGGGTGTGGCAAGCGACGTTGAGTATATCGAATTTGACGCGGATTATGAAAGCGACGTGTGGTTTATCACCCAGTTCACGGGTAAAAACGCCCCCAACTTTGCCGTTCGCGCAACGCAGGGTTTCTCGACCTGGGATAGCAACACGACGGCGGCGGCTACCATCAACGGTACAAATACTTGGCACGCCGGTATGCTTTTGACGCAGACGAGTGAAATATCGTGGCAGGGGTTATCGTGTTATCGAGGAACGATCACCAATTCGTCTACCCGTCGCGGCAACGTAGAGGCGGCGGACGGTCTGGGTTTATATAAGCAGACCGCAGGTACGGAATATATACAAGTCATAGGTTATTCGCCTCAAGCCGATGGGGCTACCGTAACCTTGACGGCATACGTATTTAAGGTGGCAAACGGGCAGGCAACGTTGCTTTCGTCGGGGACGGGTGAGGCAACTTACGACGCAAATGCTTTAGCAGGCATAAAGGCGGTTATTTACGTTAATATCAATGTTTCCACGATCACCGACGATGATGTGAATACGGGTGTTTCTTTCCAATACGAAACGCCTGCAAGCGATTTGAGTACGCTTATCAACAATTTGCAAAGCGATTATGCGTATAAAGACGATTTGGCGACGGCGCTTAACGTTGAATTGCAACAGCCGGGAGAGGAAGTGGTGGAAAGCACGGTTATTTCTTCTTGTGCAACTTTGAACAAGATCGAAACGGACGGCGCAGGCGCTGCAACGAACGTACAGTCGATTGCATTCGACGGCCTTGGCGGCAACACCTGGTTCATGGTTCAGTTCACGGGCAAAAACGCGCCCAACTTTGCAGTACGTTCCACGGCGCAGTTCACCGAATGGGGAACAGCGACAACGGGTAACGACGCAGGTATGTTGATTTGTACCAGCTGTTTTGAAAATCAGAGAGATATTCGATTGTTCAGAGGTACAAATACCAGCAATGCAAACGGGGGAAGTAGGCGTGATCTTAGCAATTATACCATCGGTAGTTGGAATAATGGACCGGGGAACGAGTATTTCAATGCAAGTACCGAATACGTAATGATTGTCGGTTATGCGCAAAACGCAACGACGTCAACTTCAGCGGATATTACGGTCTATATCTATAAAATCAGTAATGGTACATTGGTGCAAACGTATTCTACCGTTGCTACGGCAACCTATGCATACAATGCGTTGACGGGAAATAAGGCCGTAATTTACGGTAATATCGGCGTTACGGCATCGCAGGCGGGGCCTGACAGCATTACTTTCTCGTACGTAGAGCCTGCAGACAGCTTGGCGGGCTTGTTAAAGAATGTAAAAGACAATTACGCATATAAAGACGATTTGGTTTCTGCGCTTTCGCTTGGCGAATCGGATACCACCTATCAAACGGTAAAATTAGAAGCCTCGGCAACGCTTGCGCAGATCCAAGCGACGGGCGGTGCGGCTACCGGAGTTGAGTATATCGAATTCGATGCGGATTATGAAAACGACGTATGGTTCATGACGCAGTTTACGGGCAGAAATGCGCCCAACTTTGCCGTTCGTGCAGTGCAGGGCTTCTCCACGTGG
>JAFUIT010000052.1 GCA_017468345.1 Clostridia bacterium | reverse complement strand
GTGATGCACTTGAGTCTGCTAGCACAGATATCAATTCTCCTGAGTACGCTCCTATCCTTGAGCTCATGAGCGAAGTAGATAGCTTCATTCCTACTCCTGAGCGTCAGGCAGACCTCGACTTCCTTATGCCTGTCGAGGACGTATTCTCCATCTCCGGCCGTGGTACAGTTGCTACAGGTAGAGTTGAGAGAGGTACAGTTAAGGTTGGTGATGTTGTTGAGATCGTTGGTCTTTCCGACGAAAAGAAGAACACAACAGTTACTGGTGTAGAAATGTTCCACAAGCTCCTTGACGAAGCTCAGGCAGGTGACAACGTTGGTGCGTGGCTTCGTGGTATCAACAGAACGGATATCCAGAAAGGTCAAGTTATCGCGAAACCCGGTACGGTTGCTACGGGTACGGAATTTGAAGCTCAAGTATACATTTTGACGAAAGACGAAGGTGGCCGTCATACGGCATTCTTCAACCACTACAGACCTCAGTTCTTCGTTCGTACGACGGACGTTACCGGTATGATCGAACTTCCCGAAGGCGTAGAAATGGTTATGCCCGGCGACAACATCGAAATGAAAGTTGTTCTTATTAAGCCCGTAGCACTCGAAGAAGGTCTTCGTTTCGCTATCCGTGAAGGCGGCAGAACGGTTGGTTCCGGTGTTATCACGAAGCTCCTTAAATAATTAAGGAAAAATATTAAAAAGAGCAGCTTATCCATATGGATAAGCTGTTTTTTTATAGATTATTCTTGCAAATTGTGATTATATATGGTATAATATAGAGGAAAATAAGGCTAAAAACGAGGTAAAATCGTGTCAAATCCCGACAATCGAAAAAGAATACGAAACCTAATAGAAATAGCAGTAATTTTGATATTTTGCGTATTGACGCTGGTGTTGGATTATGTAAAAATTTCGTACGTGGATCATGAACTGCGAAATAAGTACATTTCAAAAATCATTCAGCAAAGCTGTGGAGCGATTGCCGCCATTCTTTTAATGTATCGATTAGGTATTCAATTATTCGGTAAACCGCAACATTTGTTGTATATGATCCCATGTTTGATTATTGCCGTTGACAATTTTCAATTTTCGTCCTACTTCCATGGAAATATGCAGCTTGTGCATGGCGAGGCGGTGGATATTCTTCTATTCGCGCTGTATTGCTTGACGGTGGGGCTGTTTGAAGAATGTATCTTCCGCGGTGTAATTTTCGCCGTAATTGCAGGGCTGTTTTCAAAAGACAAAAAGGGATTGCTTTGGACGTATTTGTTTTCGTCCTTGGTGTTTGGGATCGCGCATATCTTTAACGGAAATATTTTACAAGTTGGGTATACGATCTTAACGGGCGGTTTGTTTGCTTTTGCCATGATGAAAACCAAGAATATTTTTTGCGCGGCGCTTGTGCATGCAGTGTATAACTTTGGCGGTTTGTTCTTTGAAACGGCGGATCGTTTCGGTCTTGGAAACGGCGTAGTATTCGATACGGGCACGATCGTTACAATGTTTGTCGTATGTGTCCTCACGGGGGCGTTTGTCGTATATTCCGTGTGGAAATACTCGAGAGAGGAGCAAGAGGAGCTGTATAAAAAGCTCGGTATATCCATGAAAAAGAAAGATTAAAGAACTATGCCACGCACAACTATTGCGCGTGGCATAATAATTACAAAGATATAAGTAGTATGCGAGATAGAATACCTCTATCAGGCATAATAAAAACCTCCGTTTTGCGGTAAGCAAGGCGGAGGTTTTTAGGTTATTTAATGTTATTCCACATACGGTTTGCCCGTTCGTTTTCTTCCTTGTTAAAGTAATTCATAACGACCAAACGGTTTTTAGTAACGGCATCGGGGTACTGTGCAAACAGTTGTCTACGCGTTTGTTCTTCAGGGACGATAAAGGGTTCAAATGCATCGCCGAAGAAATAGGACAAATCATACTCAACAGCCGTTTCATCATCTTCTTCCGCGCCGTAGGTGTCTGCAATATACTGATATACTTCTTCGCCTGCAAGGCAACTTGTATAGCCGATATAATACATATTGCGTACGATATTTTCGGGGCGGGAGATATAATTCACGAATGCGGTAGCGGCTTGTTTATTAGCGTCTTTCATCATGACCCAACCGTCAAACCAAAGATTGGAGGCGGATTTTGGAATGCTGTATTCAAGGAACAAATCATTTTCTTCCGCCATATCGAGGATATATACGCCGTCGCCGCTCCATTGATAGGAGGCGTCCAACCTGCCCGCGGCTACGTCGGTTTTTCCTTCGTCCGTTTCCAAGCCGTATAAATTTCTTCGTGCCTTTTCCAAAAGACTTTTCACTTCGCTCATGGTTTCCACGCTGGTATCGTTCATCTTTTGGGAAAGAGTCGCCGCATAGTTTTCAGCGTTGGGGTCAAGGTTCAGCAATTCCTGCTCGTAATACATTCCAAGTCCCATGAAGTACGAATCGCGTACGTTGTCTTTTGCGGTGATTTTTCGTTGACAAGCCTTATTTGTAAGACAGTGCCAACTGCTCATGATTTCACGCGCTTCCTCGACGGAATTGCCGATATTTTCGGGATTATATACAAAGCCGGTCGTTCCCCACATATATCCTGCGATATATTCGGACAAACCTGTCATTTCAAAAATCGACTGGGTATAAGCGGAAACGTTTTGCGCGTAATAATTTCCTTCGATTTCGGGATTGAAAAATTCCGCGTCAAACGGGATCAGTTTATCTTCCGCTTTTAACTTCATTGCCATGTATTCGGAAGGGCAAAGCAGGTCGTATTCGTCGCCCATTTTGATTTTATTGTACATGGTTTCATTGTCTTGTAAAGCAACGTATTCAACAGTGATGGGGCTGTCGGGATGCTGTTCGTTATACCAAGCTTCAAATTCTTCATAAATCGGTTTGCTGTCGGCGGAATAGTAACTGTCCTCGCCGCCCATATCGATATATTCGTCCCAGCTGGCTATACGCAAGACGTTGTCGCCTTTTTTCGAGGGGGAATTGCTGTTGGTACAAGCGGTAGCAAATAGCATACAAAAGGCAAGGGTAAAGGTTATTTTTCTTTTCATTTCTTTTTACTCCTTGCGTTTTTGTACGAGAGCACGTTTGCCGCGATGACAACGGCAACGATAATGAAGAAAATGATTGCCGTAAACGCCCAATAAGCGGCTTTGATTTGCGGTCCGATCACGTTATTTTTATCCAAGCCGTAGATGTGCGTACTGATGGTTTTAAAAGAATCGGGTTTCGTATAAGCGGCGATTACGTAATCGTCCAAAGACAAAGTAACCGACAGCAGGAAACCTGCGATGATGCCGGGCAAAATTTGTGGAATAATGACGGTGAACAAGGCTTTCGCGGGGGAAGCGCCTAAATCCAACGCCGCCTCGTAAAGGTTATTGTCCATTTGTCTTAATTTAGGGATAACGGACAGCACAACGAAAGGCGTGCACAGTATCATTTGTCCTAATACCAAGGGGACATAGGTGGATTTATCGATACTGAAAAAGGACACGAACAAGGCAAACGAGATGGCGGTAACCACTTCCGCGTTGATAACGGGGATACGGTTTACCGCGGACAGCATACCGCTTGCGCGCTTTTTCGAGTAGAAAATGCCGATTGCCCCGACCGTACCGAGTACGGTGGAAAGGAATGCGACGATAAGCGCCAGCAAAATCGTTTGTAAAACGACGCGCAAAGGCTCGTTTTCGAAATTAAAGAAATAGGCGTAATGTTCCCAGCTAAAGCCCATCCAGCCCGATTGAATCATATCGCTTGCGTTAAAGCTGTTGATGGTCAAAAAGATGATAGGGAAATAGATAAACAAAAGGATTAAGCCGATAAAAGCCCATTTTAAGATACTTTTTACTTTTACCATAACGAAGTACCTCTCGTGTCAGTTTGTTCATCGGGGCTAAAGCCGCCCGTAAGCCAAGTAACCAAAAACATAAACAACAGCAGGACAAGTGCAATAAACGACCCGTCGTGCCAAAGATCGCCCGTAAAATAATCGTCGATCAATTTCCCGATGATTTTTACGTTTCGGAAGGTTAAGTAGTTGGAAACAACGTAGTTCGTCATTGAGGGCAAAAATACCATGGAAACGCCGCTCATGATCCCTGCTTTGGAAAGGGGCAGAGTCACTTTAATAAATGCCCGTGCAGGCGTTGCGCCGAGATCTTTTGCCGCTTCTAAATAACTCTTATCAATTTTTATAATCGTGGTATAGATGGGCAAAATCATGAAGGGCAGGAAATCGTAAACCATGCCGATGATGGTGTTGACGATATTCCAGGTGTCCGATTTGTTATAAATACCGATCCAAACGAACAACTCTTTTAAAGCGTTGATACGAAGGACGAAGTTTACCCACATCGGCACGATAAACAAAAGCAATAAAACCGATTTATTTTTCAGTTTGCATTTTGCGATAATATAAGCGACGGGGTATGCGATCAATAGACAAATGACTGTGCTCATCAACGAGATGAACAAACTTTGCATGATCGTTTTGAAATTGTACGAGGTGAAAAATCCCCAAAATCCTTTTCCGCTTTCATTGAAGAAAACGCGAACGTATTCGAAGGTGAATTTCCCCGCGTCGTCGGTGAAAGCGTAATATATAATAATGAAAAGCGGAATCACGACGAAAACGGCAAGGAACAATCCGTAGGGGATTGCCAGCAGTTTCCGCGAGAAACGCGGTTTGGCTTTTGTCATTTCTTCGAACCCTCCGTATCTTTCAACGTTAAGCGGATCTTATCTTTCGGAATGATCAAACTGACAAGGTCGTTTTCATTCCAAAGGTCCTCGCAAGCCAACACGTAGTCTTCCTCGTTTTCCGTACGTACGATATAGCGGTAATATTCGCTCTTGTAAATAAGGGAAATAATATTACCCTGCGCGGCGCAGCCTTCGTCGAGGTTGTCGCTCATAGTGATATCGTGCAAGCCGACTTCGACGTTGACTTCCGTATCGGTCAAATCAAGTTTTTCGCCTTTTGCGGTAATGAGATAGCCTTCTTCATCCAAATAGCTGCCGGGATACAGTTGCGTAACGTCGCAATCGTATTCACCGTCGCCAAATTCCACGGTGTTGCGTTTGGTGATAACGCCCGTAAACTTATTGACGCGGAATATCTTTCTCATGACGTGGATACCGTCCGGTTGTACGCAAAGCCCAACCGTCGCGCCCACTTCGGGGGCAACGGTGCTTTGGATTTCGATTTCATATCGTCCGCATTGTACAAGGATTTGATAATGAATGCCTTTGAAAATAACGGAGGTAACTTTACCTTTCAGCTTGCCTTCTTCAGGGGAAGTAATTTGCACGTCCTCGGGACGAACGACTACGTCAACGGGCTCGTCCTTTTCAAAACCGCTGTCAAGGCAGGTAAAAGGCTTGCCGCAGAAACGAACCAACCCGTCTTTGGGCATAACGCCGGTGAAGATATTGCTTTCCCCGATAAAGTCCGCAACGAAGGTGTTTTTCGGTTCGTTATAAATCATTTCCGGCGTACCGATTTGTTGAATCGTGCCGTCCGACATAACGACGATGGTATCGGACATGGTAAGCACTTCTTCTTGATCGTGCGTAACGTAAATGAAAGTAATCCCAAGGCGTTTATGCATGGCTTTTAATTCCAGTTGCATCTCTTTACGCATTTTGAGGTCAAGCGCGCCCAAAGGCTCGTCCAAAAGCAAAATTTCAGGCTCGTTTACGATCGCGCGCGCGATGGCAATACGTTGCTGTTGACCGCCCGAAAGGGTGGAAATGCTACGTTTTTCAAAACCTACAAGGTCGACGATTTCAAGCGCTTTACGTACTTTTTCTTCAATGACTGCTTTAGGCAGTTTCGTATATTTGATTTTTTCGTTACCCTTTTTATCAATGACCGTCGTTTCGATACGTTTCAATTTCAACCCAAACGCAACGTTTTCAAAAACGTTGAGGTGGGGGAACAAAGCGTATTTTTGGAAAACGGTATTGACGGGGCGTTTGTTCGGGGGCAAATTGCTGATGTCCTCGCCGTTTAAAAGAATTTTACCGCCTGTGGGCATTTCAAACCCCGCGATCATACGCAAAGTAGTCGTTTTACCGCAACCGGACGGGCCGAGGAAAGTAACAAACTCGCCCTTGCGTACGTATAAATTCATCTTTTCAACGACGGATACGCCGTCAAATTCCTTACATACGTCGATAAGCTCGATGATATTTTTATTTGAAGTCTTATTCATTGTTTCCATAACGATCTCCCAAATTCTTCTGTATATATAATAATGTAGAGATTAAAAGTTGGGGGGAGTGGAAATCCAAAGGAATTTCGCTTTGCCCTTGCCTTTGTTGAGAATAGAGTGCGGTTTATTCGCGGGATAGTAGAACGCCTCGCCCTTTTTACAAAGGTAATGCTTATTACCGAGGATAATGGCGATTTTTCCTTCTAAGACGTATCCGAATTCCTCGCCCTCATGGGGGATATCACCGGCGGTTTCAATGCCTTCGGCAAGTTCAACCAGTACGGGCTCCATCATATTTTTTTGCGCGTTTGGAATCAGCCAATTCCACAAAACGCCGTCCGAATCCTTTTCGATAAATTCATTTTTCGAAAAGACGATCTTTTCTTCCGTTTCTTCTTGAAAAAATTCGGCAAGGTTGCTTCCCAGCGCGGATAAAATGTCCGTCAGCGTGGCGATAGAAGGGCTGTTTAGGTTATTTTCCAACTGTGAAATGTAACCCTTCGTCAATTCGCAACGATCGGCAAGTTCTTCCTGCGTCAATCCCTTTTGATTTCGCATTTGCCTGATTTTTTTACCTAAGTCCATAACTGCCTCCGAAAATTAGGTTTTTTGGGGTAAAAGTTTAGTATTTGTAAACTTTTTCCTTTGCAAGAGCAAGCCTGAAAAACGGTTTGTTAATAATAAACGGAAAGTTTAGTTAAAATAAACTTTCCTTGATATTCATTATAAAAAAAATTGCAGTATATGTCAATTATTTGAAGGGGATTTTTATAAATATTTTCAAATAAATATGATAAAGAAAAAACCGCGCGAAAGGGGCGCGGTCGATAGATGGGAAAAGGGGAAAAATCTGTTAGCACGAAAAAAGGGGTCTACCGTTCGGCAGACCCTCATATTTATAATATGATAAGTATTATAAAAAAGGTTAGTTCAAAGAATTGAGCTTAATTGCAAGTTTCGCTTTTCTGTTGTTTGCGTTGTTCTTATGAAGAACGCCTTTCGTAACAGCTGCGTCGATTGCGGAAACGGTTTCAGGGTAAAGCTTCGTTGCAGCTTCCTTGTCACCTGCTTCGATTGCAGCGAGGAACTTCTTAACTTGCGTTTTCAAAGCGGATTTGATCGCTTTGTTTCTCATGGTCTTCTTTTCGGTAACCAAAACTCTTTTCTTTGCGGATTTAATATTAGGCATAATAATCTCCTTATGTTTTCCAATTTCTTAATCAATTCAGTTGCGTAGACTATTTTAACATAATTTTTTGCGAATGTAAACTGTTTTTCGGTGTAAAAATGCGAAAAACGCTAAAAATTTCAAAAAAATACACAATTTTAACGAGGTGATAGAAGGAAATGCAAATTCCTCATGGCGGTATCGCTTTTTTTGACAGTGGAATCGGTGGGCTGACCGTACTTTCGGCGTGTGAAAAATATTTTGATGACGGCGTTTTTTATTATTACGGCGACAATAAACACGCGCCGTACGGTAATTTATCCCCTAAAAAAATCCGTCGATACGTATTTCGCGCGTTTAAAACTTTTCAACGCCTACGCGTACGCGCGGCGGTGCTTGCCTGCAATACGGCGACGGCGGTATGCGTGGAAGAATTGCGAAAAAAATACGATTTCCCGATCATTGGCGCGGAACCTGCCGTATGCACTGCGGCGTCGAAAGGGGGCAAGATTTTGGTGCTCGCTACGCGCGCTACGTGTGAAAGCGAGCGTTTTCAAACGCTTTGCAAGCGCGCGCAAAAACTATTTCCCGAAGCGGATATTTGTATCCGATCTTGTGAAAAATTAGCGGGCGCGATTGAGCGTAATCTATATAAAAACACTTTTGATTATACCGCCTATTTGCCCGACGAATACGCGGATGCCGTTGTGCTTGGGTGTACGCATTACATATATATTGTAGAACAAATCAAGGCGTTTTACGGCTGTCCCGTCTATCACGGAAACGAGGGGATCGCCAGACGTCTTTTTGCCGTAACGGACAAAAAAACGGATAAAAATCACAAGGAAAAACCGTGCGATGAAAAAAGTAGGGACGGGCGACCACCGAAAGCCGTTTTTCGTAAAAATTTGGGACGGCTGACCACTTTTTGCAAACGCCAAGTAAAAAGACAAAAAAACGTAAACAAACGTTTGCGGTTGAAGGGGCAAAAATCCTTAAAAAACGACAAGACGTCTACCCTGTTTTTCTTAGGAAATACAAGGGAAAACAATGAAAAGGTATACAAACAAATGTTCGTAAATAATGAATAAATACTCAAAATGGCGCAAAGTGGTTTTTGTGTGGTTAAAAATCCCAATTTTTTTGGAAAAATTTAAAAAAATTTTAGAAAAATACTTGACAAGGGGCAAAAGTGGTTGTATAATAGTGTCAATAAGCCGAATACTATCGTATTAGGTCACAAAAACAGCAAGGAGGATTCGCATGTTTACCGGAATGTTCGAACACCAGTTAGACGATAAAAACCGCTTGCGCATACCCTCCAAGTTCAAAAAAGAGCTGACGGGTGAGCTGGGCGATAAATCGTATTGCTTTTTCCGAGGGAAAAATCAATGTATCTGCGTCATGACGGAGGAGGAGTTAAAAGAAACGCTTTCTTCGTTGGCGTCAGAAGGATTGTCGGAAAGCAGTAAGATCACGAGGGCGATCTTCGGCAGCGTATGTACGGCGGAAGAAGACGCGCAGGGCAGGGTGGTCTTGCCTTCGATCCTTCGTCAAATGGCGGGGATCCAAAAGGACGTTATCACTTTGGGCGTCGGCAATCGTTTGGAAATTTGGTCGGCTGAGAAATATCAGCAATATATGTCGGATATCGATTACGATGCCGAGTTGGAAAAATTGGGGATTTAAACGATGTTAGAGTTTTCGCACAAACCTGTTATGCCGGAAGAATGTATGGAAGGTCTTGCTTTAAAAGAGGGCGGGATTTGGTACGACGGCACGGTTGGCGGAGGCGGACATTCGTATGAGATATTAAAACGGACCGGCCCAAGCGGTAAACTGATTGCAACCGATCTTGACGACGAGGCGATCGCTGCGGCAACGGAAAGGTTGAAAGAATTTGACGGCAGGTTTGAAATTTACAAATCGAATTATAAAGACTTCTCGATCGTGTTTGATCGGGCAGGGGTGGAAGAAATAGACGGGGCGTTGTTGGATTTCGGCGTATCCTCCCATCAGTTGGACGATTGTGACCGAGGCTTTACCTATCGAAACGCGGACGCACCTTTGGATATGAGAATGAACACGTCGGCGTATTTGACGGCGGAAATCGTACTCAACACCTATTCGGAAGCTGATTTAACAAGAATATTAAAAACCTACGGCGAAGAAACTTTTGCAAAGCAAATCGCCAGAAACGTTGTAAAATACAGGGAAAACAAACCGTTGAAAACCTCGGGCGAATTTGCCGAGATCATTCGAAACAGCATTCCCGCAAAGTTCCGTTACGGAGCGCCTTGCGAAAGAAAAAGCTTTCAGGCGATCCGCATTGAAGTAAACGGGGAACTGGACGGCTTATACGAGTTGGTGCTTTCACTGACGAAAAGATTGAAAAAGGGCGGACGAATTGCCATTTTGACCTTCCATTCGTTGGAGGACAGAATTGTAAAAGAGGCGTTCAGACAGTTGGAAAAGCCCTGTACTTGCCCCGGGAACTTTCCCGTATGCGTATGCGGAAAGAAACCTGAAATTAAGATTATTACCCGCAAGCCGATCACGGCAAGCGAAGAAGAACTTGAATACAATTCAAGAAGTAAATGTGCTAAGTTAAGAATAGCAGAAAGAATTTGATCCTCACAGATAAGGGAAAAACAGAGGAAACACGAAAACGGAGGAATAGGGGTATGGAAGCGATCCGCGAACGGATGCAAGTTCAATTAACCGACGCTGAAGAAGCGCAAAGACATAATGCAATGATCAATGAACGCTATCGTAGATTGCAAAATGCGGAAGCGGATCAGTTTTCTGAACAAAATACGGAAGAACAGCGCGTGACGGAAACGGCTCAGGCGAACGTTGCCGCGCAGGAAACTCCGTTATACATTTCCCCTTTGAATGCGGCGCTTGAACAAACGCCCGTTGTTACCGAATACGTTTCGGCTGCGGCGTCCGCTGTTTTTACCACGGAAAAGTTCGAAGCGGTGAAAGGTTATGACGCGCCCGTTGAAATTACCGCGCCCGTAAAGGCGACGGAAACGACGGTGGAAGCGCGCTATGCGTTGACGCCTTTGGCAAAGATCGTGATGGCTGTGTTCACTTTCGTGGTGATTGCGATGCTTACGATGATTTGCATCAATACGCATATTATTCGTCAGAAAAACGTTCGTATTAAGAACTTGGAAGAAAAGAAAGAACAACTTTTGGAACAGAGCGAGGAAATCCAAAAACGCATCGAAGCCGCAAGATCGGAAGAATCGATCAGACAGTATGCGGAAGCAAACGGAATGATCCTTGCAGGAAATTAAATATCAAACAGGAGTTTACGATTATCAAACGATCCCATCAAGATTATTCGGTATCGGTTTTACGAAAGAGGTTATTTGCCGTTAGTTTGGCAGTAACCTTTCTTTTTTGCTTTTTATGCGCGCGTTTTTTCTACGTGCAGGTGATTTGGAGTGAAGAATTAGGGTATCGCGCCCTCGATCAATGGACGCGGGAAATTCCCATCGTGGCAAAGCGTGGACAAATTACCGATCGCAACGGCGTCGTTTTGGCGGATAATACGACGGCGTACACGGTTTTTGCCCGTTCCAACGCCGTCAAGGAAAAGGAGGCGACGGCGGGGCTTTTGGCACAAACTTTGGGGCTTGATAAAGACGCGGTTTATGAAAAATTGACGAAAAAGAAAGCCTCGGAAATTACGGTGGCGAAAAAAGTCGATAAGGAAGCGGTCGCTCGCCTTGCGCAGTTGCCTTTGGAAGGCGTTTATTATTCGCGCGACAACGTGCGTTTTTATCCCAAAGGCGATGCACTGTGTCAAGTGATGGGGTTTACTTCGACCGATAACGTCGGGACAACGGGCGTTGAAAAATATTATAACGAGTATCTTGCGGGGAAAAACGGCGAATTGTTGTATGAAACGGACCTTGTAGGGATTGAAATCGAGGACAGCGTTGCGGCGTATTTGCCCGCAGAAAACGGTTATAACGTACAGCTGACCATCGATTACGGAATACAGGAAATCGTAGAAAGCACTATGGAAAAAGTGTATGAAACGTATTCTCCCGAAGCGGCGCAGTGCATCGTGTTGGATGTGGAAAATTTCGAAGTGTTGGCGCTTGCGAACTATCCGTCGTACGATTTGAATGAAGTTCCGCGAAACGACGCGGAACTGTTAAACGCGCTATCCAGAAACCGTTTGATTTGCGATATATACGAGCCGGGGTCTACTTTTAAAATTATCACTTCGGCGGCGAATATCGAGGAATATATGCGCGGAAATACGAAGGCGTTTTCCCCGAATTATGTTTTTTCCAGTTCCCGTACCCGTTACGTGGACGGAACGACGGTCAAATGTTGGAGCAATCACGCCAACGGCAAGCACAGCAATCAGACGCTTGCGGAGGCGTTAAATACCAGCTGTAACCCGTGTTTTACCGATATTGCAATGTCGCTTGGGACGGAAACGTTTTATCAATATCTTTCCGCTTTCGGGTTTGGGCAAAAGACGGGGATTGATTACAGCGGCGAGGCTTACGGGTTATTATTGGCGGAAAATGCGGTGCGCGGTTGTGACCTTGCGCGTATCGGATTTGGTCAGACGGTTGCGGTTTCGGGTATTCAGCTTGCCTGCGCGGCGGCGTCGGCGGTGAACGGCGGGTATTATTACACGCCGCGATTGGTGAAAAAGATATATGCCGAGGACGGTTACGTCGTTAAAGAAACAAAGGCGGAACTGAAAAATAGAACGGTCAGCGAGGAGGCGTCGAAACTGCTTGCGCAAATGTTGGAGGGCGTAGTCAAAGACGGCAGCGGTAAAAAGGCATACATTGAAGGATATCGCGTGGCAGGCAAAACGGGCACGGCGCAAACTTTTCAAGACGGACATATCGCCGTCGGAAAGTACATTTCCTCTTTCGTCGGATTTTTCCCTGCGGATAAGCCGAAATATCTTACCTTGGTTGTGGTGAATGAGCCGCAGGGAGCGTATTACGGTAGCGTCGTTGCCGCGCCTTGTGCGAAAGAAATTTTTGAAGGAATTATCTCCTTAAAAAACATACCGCCGCGCGCGCAAGCATAAATATAACTATCGTCAATGGATTCGGAGGAAAAAAATTATGCGTTTGTCAAAGCTTGCGTCGGCAGTAAAAAACGGAAAAATCATCGCAAACGGAGAATGGGAGAGGGATATATCGGCATTGACGGCGGACAGCCGTGAAAAGCGGATAAACAGTCTGTTTTTTTGCTTAAAGGGCAATACGGCGGACGGGCACGCATATGCCGCTGAAGCGGTAAAAAACGGCGCGATCGCGCTGGTGACCGAACGTCAGTTATTTATCGACGTTCCGCAGATTTTGGTTGATGACGTCAGAGAAACGTTAGGTATTTTATCGTCGGTGTTTTACGGCGAACCGTCCAAGCGTTTGAAAGTGATCGGGATTACGGGTACAAACGGGAAAACGACGACGGCGTATATGCTTTCCGCCATTTTGAAAGCGGAGAAGAAGTCCGTCGGCGTGATCGGTACTTTGGGTATACGTTACAGCGAGAAAAAGCTGCCGTCCGATTTGACTACGCCCGACCCTATTTTTCTGCAAAGTACGTTTGCGGATATGCTCATGTGCGGTATCGAGTACGTAGTTATGGAAGTTTCCGCGCACGCCTTGTATTATAAAAAAACGGCAGGCGTATCCTTTACGGCGTGTATTTTTACAAACTTGACGCAGGATCATTTGGATTTTTTCAACGTAATGCCTGCGTATAAGGACGCAAAACGCAAACTTTTCCTGCCTGAAACGTGCCCGATTGCCGTTTTGAACGGCGATGACGAAGTGGGACGCGAGTTTGGAAAACTTCGCGAGGAAGGGGGCGTAAAAAGCTTGTTTTACGGTTTAAGTACGCCCTCTGACGCGTTTGCGATTATCACCGACGAATCTCTTTGCGGAACGGAATGTATGTTAAACGTCAACGATAAACTCAGTCGAGTGACGCTTTCGTTGGTGGGGAAACATAACGTATACAATGCGTTGGCCGCGGCGGCTTGCGCGGTGGAGCTTGGTATCTCCGTCAATGCGGTTTCGCAAGGACTGATGGGGTTAAAGGGGATCGAAGGCAGGTTACAGTGGGTGGGTAATTACCACGGCGGAGATATTTACGTGGATTTTGCGCATACGCCCGACGGGTTGGAACGTGCTTTGGATACCTTACGAACGCATTGTAAAGGCAGGTTGATATGTCTTTTCGGCTGCGGCGGAAACCGTGATAAAACAAAACGCCCGATCATGGGGGAAGTTGTTGCAAAAAAGACGGATTTTGCAATTTTGACTTCGGATAATCCTCGTTATGAAGATCCGCTGGATATTCTTGCAGGGATTGAAAAGGGGTATCGTCGCTTTTCCGTGAAATACGTCATTGTGCCCGATCGAAAACGTGCGATCGAATACGGTATCGAGTTTTTACAAAAGGGCGACGTCTTGCTTGTGGCGGGTAAGGGCGGTGAGGAATATCAAGAGATTATGGGTATAAAATATCCCTTTAACGACCACGATATTATTGACCAAATATTGGCGAAAAAAGGAAAAAACTCCTTTTAATAAGGTGAAAAATGGTAAAAATTTATTTGCTTTCCATGCTTATTGCATTTGCGTTATCCTTTTTGTTTTGTTATTTTTTGATCCCTATATTACGCCGTTTAAAGGCAGGGCAAAACATTTTGGCGTACGTGGAAGAACATAAGAAAAAGAATGGTACGCCCACGATGGGTGGGCTTGCTTTTGTTGCCGCAGCCGTAGTCGCCGCGGCAATTTTTATCGGTAAGACAAATCCCAAACCGTTGCGAACGCCCATTTTATGCTTAGCCATCGGGTTTGCCTATATGATCATAGGTTTGTTGGACGATTATTTAAAGAAAAGACACGCGGAAAATTTAGGCTTGCGAGCATGGCAAAAATTTGCCTTTCAAAGCGTAGTCGCCGTCTTTTGCGGTATCTATTGCTATCGTGCGGATTTGACAAAATTATATATTCCTTTCACCGATATCATTTGGGATATCGGTTGGTGGATGATCGTTTTGACGGTTTTTGTGTATCTTGCGACCGTAAATGCGGTCAATTTAACGGACGGGTTGGACGGCTTAGCGGCAGGAGCAAGTATTCCGTTTTTTGCTTTTTTCGGAATTTTAATCGCCTTGCAAAACGGTGAAAACAGCTTATCGCTTATATCCTTTTGCTTGGTAGGAGCGTTGATCGGCTATCTGTTTTTCAACGTATCGCCCGCCTCTGTATTTATGGGGGATACGGGTTCGTTGGCACTGGGCGGTTTTGCCGCGTCGGTTGCTACGTTCAGCGGAAACGCTTTATACGTTGCGATCGTCGGTTTTTGTTTCGTTCTTTCCGTCATATCTGTCATTCTACAAGTAATATATTATAAGGTAACGGGCGGTAAGCGCATCTTTTTAATGGCGCCGATACATCATCACTTTCAAAAGAAAGGGCATTCGGAAAGCCGCATTTCCTATGCGTACTTCGCCGTTACGTTATTGCTTGGGGCAATATGCCTATTAACGGTAGGATAGGAGGAGTATATGTATCTGAAAAGACAGGTTTTTCTCGTTCTCGGTTTATCGAAATCGGGGCGCGCCGCCACCGAATTTTTACTCTCGGAAAAGGCGGTAACGTATATTTACGACGATATTTCCAGCGACCGAGTCGAACAAACGGCAACTGCGCTTGTCGATTTGGGGGCTAGGCGGGTCCAAAAAGAGGATTTGCCGCGCATGACGGAAATATGCGATGCGTTGGTGTTAAGTCCGGGTATTCCCATCGATCATCCCATTGCGGTTGCATTTAAACGCAATCACCGTGCTGTGATCGGGGAAACGGAGCTCGCCGCGCGGTATATGCGCTGCCCGATGATTGCCGTTACGGGTACAAACGGGAAAACGACGACGGTTTCCATGCTCGCGCAGACGCTTGAGAGGGGTGGGTTGTCCGCAAAGGCGTGCGGAAATATCGGCTCGCCGATGATCGATTATTGCACGCTTTCCGACAATGCGGTAGCGGTTGCGGAAATTTCCAGCTTTCAGTTAGAAACGATACAGTCCATTCGTCCGCATATCGCTATGATCCTCAATATCACCGAAGATCACCTTAACCGTCATTACAATATGGAAAATTACGTTTTCCTCAAAGGCAAACTGTTGAAAAATTGCACGGAAACGGAATACGCGGTATTGAATTACGACGATCCGATCGTGCGCGGCTTTGCGGAGAAGACGAAGGCAAACGTGCTGTATTTTTCGGTAAAGGAACGGGTCAGCGGCGCTTATTACGAGGAAGGCAATTTGTATTTTGGCAAAGAAAAAATTCTTTCCGCGTCCGATTTACCGATCGGAGGCTTACATAACGTGCAAAATGCGCTCGCCGTGATCGTTGCGGCGAAAATTATGGGGATAAAGAATGTGGATATCGTTGCTGCGTTGACCGATTTTAAAGGGATCAAACACCGAGTGGAAACGGTCGATACAATCAACGGGATTACCTTTATCGACGATTCGAAAGGGACGAACGTGGACGCGACTTTGAAGGCGGTGGAGGCGATGAAAGCGGACACGGTACTGCTGTTGGGCGGAAAAAACAAGGGTTACGATTACGGAAAACTGTTTTCGTTTTTGCCCAAAACAAAAGTCGTGCACGCCGTATTGTACGGAGAAAATCGCTTTGCGTTACTAAAAGCGGCGCGGGAATATAATTTTGAAAAAATAACCGTTTGCGACGGGTTTGATTTTGCCGTACAGGTAGCGGCATTGAAAGCAACAAGCGGGCAAACGGTGCTTTTAAGTCCTGCCAGCGCAAGTTTCGATCAGTTTGCAAATTATGAAGAAAGAGGTGATAAGTTTGTCGAAATCGTCCGATCGTTTATCCGTACGGGAAACCAAACGTCTACAATCGAACAACACGATACAGAAGACGGCGTTTGCGACGATATTATCCAAGACGGAGAGGACGCGGAATAAACCTCGCGGAAACGTATGGATACTGATTTTGACGGTGCTTTTGTCGGGTTTTGGCGTTTTGGCGATTTATTCCGCCAGCCATTACGTTGCCGAAACGCAATATGGGGATAAGTTTTATTTTGTCAAGAAACAGCTCATCGGCTTTGTTTTGGGTATCGTTGCCATGCTTTTTTGCGCGCGGTTTAATTATCGCTTATTAAGAGGCAAAAAAGTACGTTGGATCGCGCTGATCTTGCCGATGATTTTGCTTGCGATGGTGTTTATTC
>JAFUIT010000051.1 GCA_017468345.1 Clostridia bacterium | reverse complement strand
GCCTCTCTGGCGAACGAGGATGTTCCCTGCGAGAACTGCCTGACCGTCGCTGCGCTTCGTGCCAAGGCGTTTCGCTTCGCTGTCTCTACCGTTGTGGGAAGAGCCGGTACCTTTTTTATGAGCGACTAAACTGATAAAAATCATCTTTATTTCTCCTTAAATTCTTAATTTTCTCACTTCCTATTTCACTTAAGGAAGTCGGTTGCCTTCAAGTTAAAGTGCAATTAGAGTTCGATTGCTTCAACTTTTACAGCGGTGAAGGGTTGTCTGTGACCCTGCTTTTTACGCTCGTTCTTCTTTGCTTTATACTTGAAAACGATGATCTTTTTAGCCTTGTCCTGCTTAACGACCGTAGCGGTAACCTTTGCGTTTTCCACTTCCGCGCCCGTCTTAATACCGTTTTCATCAGCAACCATCAGCACCTTGAAGCTTACGGATTCGCCTTCCGCTGCAGCGAGTTTTTCAACCCTTACAACGTCGCCAACCGCAACCTTATACTGCTTGTTCCCGTTATCGATAATAGCGTACATAGTTTTACCTCCTCTTTCCAGTCTCGAAGAAATGTCATAGGCGCGGCGATTTTTGTAAAAATTGCTGACTTAAAAAAGCCCGTTTCTATCGGCTCGACTATAACTATAACACAAAAAAATCCGTTCCGTCAAGCATTTTTACTTGATTTTCCATATTTTTTCGATTTTTTCAAAGAAAAAGTATAAAGGCGTGAACGTGGGCGCAAACTGTCAAAAAGGAGTGTGAAAAACATGGAACATAAAGATCGCAAAAAGACAGAAGAAGCCTTAGCGGAAATTTACCGCAACGCCCAGCTTGCTCTCGTATCCATCGCGGATATTTTACCCGAAGTGGGCGAGGACGAACAAATCAAAACCGAATTGCACAGTCAGCATGAAGAATATGAAAAATTCTCCGCAAAAGCCTCGATTTTAGCGAGAAATATGGGTTTGGAATTAAAAGAACCCAACCCCATGAAAAAGGCGATGATGTGGGGGTCGATTAAGATGAACACGATGAAAGATAACTCCCGCGCGCACATCGCGGAAATGATGGTGCAGGGCACGGTAATGGGGATCACCGCCCTTCGCGCAACGGCAGGGGAACTCCCTGAAAACGGAAACGACGAGATCGTCGCTTTGTTGGACGAAATGATCAAAGCGGAAGAAACCTTTGAAAAGCGTTGGAAACAATATCTTTAATAAAAAAGGCGGTGAAAACCGCCTTTTCTTTTATTACTTATGCGCGTTCGGTTTAACAAGTACCGTTTTATAATCGGTATAAATGACAAAACCTGCCTTGCTTTTATTCGGCTTTTTGACGTATTTTCGCTTACAGTAATCCACAGGAATTTTATCCCCGTCCCGTCCGTCGGAGTAGTAAGCGCATATCTCCGCGGCGTATAAAAGCAGTTCATCGGATACCTGCCTACCCTCTAATGCGATAATTACGTGGGAAGAATGGTATTTTTGCGTGTGCAGCCAAATATCGTCGGGATCGGCGGCACGAAGCAAACGGTCGTTTTGTAAATTATTTCTTCCGGCGTAAATTTTGACGCCGTCGAACTCATATTCTCGGAAGGGGATAACGAGCTCCTTTTTCTTTCCGCCCGCCCGTTCTTTTTGCGCGCGGAGTAAGCCCATTTCCGTCAATTCCGTTTCGATTTCCTTTAAATCGAGCATCGTTTCGGCGGCTGTGATGGCGGAAGCAACGCTGTCGGTGTATTCAATTTCCGCCTCCTCCGTCTTCAACATCGGCGTTAAAATTTCTTTCGCGCGTTTATATTTATTGTAAGTTTTAAAATACTTTTGCGCGTTTTTCGAGGGGGACATGGTAGCGTCTAAGCTGATTTTGACCGTGCCGCCCTCTGCCTCGTACCAGTTTTCCAACTCGATTTCCGTCATACCTTTTTCCAAACGGTACAAATTCGCGGTCAAAAGTTCCCCCTTGATACGGAAAGTTTCCGCTTTTTCGGCGTCTTTCAACCGTTCAAGAGTTTCCTGCAATTTTTTCGTTTGTTTTTTCTTCAAAGCGCGGACGGCGTTTTCCAACTTCCGCTTTTTATCGTCAAATCCTTTTTTGCTTTCTCTTGCGGTATAAAATTCATCCTCCGCTTTACAAAGGGACGGGGTTGATTGCCCGCCGTCTACGGGGAATGCGAAAAAGTCGGTCATTACCCCCCTTTCCCATTTAATGCAGGGAGCATTCGGTTCGTTTTCGCAAAATTCGCCCACGAACGACCAAAGGGGATTTTTCGCCGATGGAGAAAGTAAATTTTTCACACCGCCGTTTATCAAAACGGCGCGTTTTATAATTTCTCTTGCCGTAGGTAAAGCAAGCCCGTAAACGTTCTCGAAAAGGAAAGAAGAAAGGGTTTCCGCATCCACCCCTTCAGGGCGCATGGAAAGGTAATTTTCCAGTCGTGAACGCATACCTGCCCCATCGAAAGGGGATAATTTATCCTGCGGAGCAGGGTATAAATATTTTGCGCCTGCAAGCAAAATTCGGTGGTTGTCGTTTTCCAAAGCAGTGGTTTTCAGCGCACCTAAAATAACCCCCTTTTCCGTCAAAATCACGTTGGAGTATTTCCCCATCAACTCGCAATACAACACGCGGTCGCATTCGGAAAAATCGGAAGTGCAATGGAAGGTGATTTCCACAATACGCTCAAATTCATGTTGGCGCACGCTTAAAATTTCCGCGTTTTGCAGATGTTTGCGAAGCAACATACAAAAATTAGGAGCGACGGGCGCAGGTTCTTTTTCCGTCAAAGACAAACAAACGCGGGCGTTGGACGCGTTTGCGCTGACAATCAGTTTAACCGTCGTTTTTCCGGTGTATATAATAAGGGTGAGTTCGTCCTTATTGACCTGCGAGATGCGGTTGATCTTTCCGCCGACGAGCAAAGTATTCAGTTCGCCCACCAAACGGCGGATGTGAAAGGCATCCTGTGGCATACGCGCTCCTTTTTTGCAAAAACCGACAAAAATCGGTGGCAAAACGAAATTTCTTTTTTAAATTATACCCTAAAAAACGCAAATTGTAAATAAAAACGCGTTAAAAACGCTTTATTTTCTTTGGAAAATATGCTAAAATATTGAACGTTAGGCAAAACGCCGTTTCACGGCGGAGAACGCCCGTTAAAAAGATAAAAATTTAAACAGCAATAAATGCAGGAGAAATTCAATTATGAAGTACACTACCAAAGCGGCAGAAAAGAGCACGGTAAAAATCACCATCAAATTTGACGGTGAAGAATGGAAAAACGCACAGCAGACGGCGTATTTGAAAACGCGCGGCAAATTTGCGATCAACGGTTTCCGTAAGGGCAAAGCACCCAAGAACGTTATCGAAAACGTTTACGGTAAGGGCGTATTTTTTGAAGACGCACTCAACCTTCTTTTCTCGGAAAACTACGGCAAGATCCTTGACAAGTGCGAAGAAAAGTTCACGGTTGTCGGCGAACCCGACGTTTCCGTTGATAAGTTGGAAGACGACGGCGTAACGATGATCGCGGTTGTACCCGTAAAACCCGAGGTAAAAATTTCCTCCTACAAGGGTATTAAAATCAAAGAATACGCGTATACTGTTAGCGATGAAGAATTAGATGCGGAAATCAACCGCGTTTTGGATAGAAACGCTCGCAAAGTAGCTGTGGAAGACAGAGCAGCGCAAAACGGCGATATCGTAAACATCGACTTTGTCGGTACGGTTGACGGCGTAAAATTTGAAGGCGGCGAAGCGGAAGGTTTCGACCTTACCCTTGGCAGCGGTCAGTTCATTCCCGGTTTCGAAGATCAAGTTGTCGGCATGAACATCGGCGAAACGAAAGACGTCAACGTAACCTTCCCCGAAAATTATCAGGCGGAAAACCTTAAGGGTAAAGCCGCTGTTTTTGCCGTTAAATTGAACGGTATCCAGGCGAAAGAACTTCCCGAACTCAACGATGAATTCATCAAAGACGCAACGGGTAGCGCAACGGTAGAAGAATACAAAGAAAAGACGAAGGCAAGATTGCAGCAACAAGCTGACCGCCGTGCAAACGACGCGACCGAAAACAGCATTCTCGAAGCGATCGCGGCAAATACGGAAGTAGAACTTCCCCAAGCGATGATCGACAGAGAAGTAGACGGCTTGGTACAAAAGTTCGAATATCAGCTCATGTATCAGGGCTTGAAGTTGCAGGACTACCTTGACTTCCTTAAGACGACGATGGCGGATTTCAGAAAGAACTACGAAGAACAGGCAAAGAAGAACGTTATCAGCCAGCTCATCATTTCCCAAATCATCAAGGAAGAAAACATCGAAGCTACGGAAGAAGAAGTAGACGCAAAAGTTGCTGAACAGGCGGCGTCCGTCAGCAAAGAATTTGACGAATACAAGAACAACATGGATCCCCGTCAGTTCGATTATATCCGCAGCGACATCGTCATCACGAAGTTGTTTGATTTCTTGAAGGCAAACAACGAAATGTATAAGGACTAAAAACGTATATATACATCGCAATACTTTGTCGTGCTTGCTTGTATCTCACTACGTTTTTACCAAGTAATGGGTATGCGCGTAGTATACTAAAAAGTGTGAGATAAGACACTAAGTCTGCCTCCAAGCTCAGCTTGGCTCGCATCTCTGCGTTTTTACCAAGTAATGGGTATAAAACCTTAAAATTTATCAAAAATTTACAAGGAATTGAAAATCATGGAAAAGAACGTTTTAATCCCCTACGTTGTGGAACGTACCGCATCGGGCGAACGCTCGTACGACCTCTATTCCCGTTTGCTTGACGACCGCATTATCTTTTTAAGCGGTGAAATCAACGACGCGGTAGCAAACACGGTCGTAGCGCAGTTGATTTATTTGGAAGGGAAAGACCCCACCAAAGACATCAGCTTATACATCAATTCCCCTGGCGGATCGGTGTCGGCGGGTATGGCGATTTACGATACGATGAACTATATCAAATGCGACGTTTCCACCATTTGTATCGGATTAGCCGCGTCCATGGGTGCCTTCTTGCTGTCCAGCGGCGCACGCGGCAAGCGTTATGCTTTGCCCAATTCCGAGATTATGATCCATCAACCTCTCGGCGGCGCGCAGGGTCAGGCAAGCGATATTAAAATTCAGGCGGAACATATCCTTCGCACGAAAGCGAAGCTCAATCGCATTCTTGCCGAAAACACGGGCAAGGATATTTCGGTCATCGAACGCGATACCGACAGAGATAATTATATGTCCGCAGACGAAGCGCGTAATTACGGCTTGATCGACAGGGTGTTTACGAGAAGATAAACGCCGAAAAACGTTTTTGGACGGTTTTTGTACGCGCAAGACCTTTGGGCTTTGCGCGTATTCTTTTCTTCGCTTACGGAACAAAATTCCAAAAGCGATACTTGCACGAAACTTCCTTCGTCAAGCATATAAGTAGAATATTCGGAGTAAAAATATGGCAAACAAAAATCAACATTGTTCTTTTTGCGGAAAGCCGAAAGAAGAAACCAAGCGTCTGATCACGGGTCCCGACGGGGCTTGTATCTGCGACGAGTGTGTGGAGATTTGCAAATCGATGGTGGACGAATGGGCGGAAGACAAAGAACCGCAAACGGAAGTCCCCCTCAAAAAGCCCGCGGAGATCAAGGCGGAACTTGACCAGTATATCGTTGGGCAAGATAAGGCGAAACGGGTGCTTTCCGTAGCCGTTTACAATCACTATAAGCGTATCAACGCGGTGGCGAAAACGAAAAAGACGGATGACGACGGCGTCGAGATCGAAAAAAGCAACGTGCTTTTGCTCGGGCCTACGGGCAGCGGTAAAACGTTGCTTGCGCGCACGCTTGCAAAAATTCTCAACGTTCCCTTCGCAACTTCGGACGCGACGACGCTGACCGAAGCGGGCTACGTGGGCGAGGACGTGGAAAACATTTTATTAAAACTCATTCAAAACGCCGACTACGACATCGAACGCGCACAGCGCGGCATCATCTATATCGATGAAATCGATAAAATCGCGCGAAAGAGTGAAAACGTATCCATCACGCGCGACGTTTCGGGAGAAGGCGTGCAGCAGGCGCTGCTTAAAATCATCGAAAGCACGACAGCGAACGTTCCTCCGCAGGGCGGCAGAAAACACCCCAACCAAGAATGTCTGCGCATTGACACGACGAATATTTTGTTTATTTGCGGCGGCGCATTCGTTGGGTTGGATAAAATCGTATCTTCGAGAAAGGACGATACCACGCTCGGGTTTGGCGGTAAAGTGCGTTTGGGCGCAAACGAGGCGGATTATTCCGTTTTAGAGGACGTGAAACCGCAGGATTTGACGAAGTTCGGCTTGATCCCCGAATTTGTCGGGAGAATCCCCATCGTCGTCAACCTCGATCCCCTTGGCGAGGACGCGCTTGTGAAAATTTTGACCGAGCCGAAAAACGCCATCATTAAGCAGTACCAAAAACTGGTGGGTTTTGACGGAGTAAAACTGACGGTAGAAGAAGACGCGGTGCGCGAGATCGCACAGACGGCGATCCGTTTAAAGACGGGCGCGAGAGGTTTGCGCACGATCATCGAAAGCGTCATGACCGAAGTCATGTATAAAATTCCTTCCGAAGACAACGTGGAAGAAGTTGTAATCACCAAAGAATGTTTGACGGACGGCATAGCGCCGAAACTTGTTTACAAGCAAGCGTCGTAAGTTGGTTGTCCAACTTAACGAAAAGGACGAAAGAAAAGCGTAACGGAAAGTTGCGCTTTTACTTTTTTCCAAAATATTGCGACGCGACCTTAAAAAAGATAAAAATTCTTCGATTTTTGCAAAGAAATTTTCATAATACTCTTGACTTCAAAAAAAATATATTGTATAATAGATACGTATAATAGATTTCATAGCGTTTATTAAGCTTTTTACGAGAAAATCTTATAGACAAAATGAAAAATTTATTTTAAAGGAGACAAAAGGGATGGCTAAAATTCAGCAACCCGATGGATCGTTGGTTATCAGAAAGAGCTTTTGGAGCGCTATTTCTATTTGGTGGGGGATCATTGTATTTTTGATCGGTCTTCCCGTTGCAGGTATTTTGCTCATGGAAGAATCCATGATTTACTTGGCAGTGGGCGCGGTTTCTTTCGTGGTTACCCTGATCGTTTTGATTATCAAGAAGATCATCGTTAAAAAGACGACTTGGACGTTCTATAACGGCGCAGTTGTATACAAGAAAGGCAGAGTTTTCTACACGGAAGAAAACACCCGTGATATGGAATTCTTCCCCGGTATGTCCGTAACCGTACGCCGTACGATTAAAGGTAAATTGTTCGGATACGGCGACGTTGTATTGTCCAACGGCGCAGGCGAAGCAGGCGAAATCGTTATGTTGGGTGTAAAACGCCCCAAGAAGGTTCAAAAACACCTTCGTGAAATGATCACGGCAAACTGCACGTATACGGCAAACATGATGTCCCCGTACAAGATGTACCCTCAGATGTACAGACACGTTTTGGGTGGATATCCCGCATACTACTACGGCACGATGCAGGGTAGCGTATTGCCTCCTAAAAAGTAATTTTACATAAAATGCAAACAAAGCCGAGGGTTTTTATGCCCTCGGCTTTCTATATATGATTTATATATTTCCATATAAAAAAGGCGAAAGCAGTTGCTTTCGCCTTTATCTTTATTCGTTTTCTTCCCCTTCTTCCTCGTCCATGATAAAATCGGGTGCGTTTACCAAATCAATTACGGAGCGAATTTTTGCGAGCACGTCGTTTTTTCCGTAGCCCGTTTCCGTGCTGGTGGCAAGTAAGTTATTCGTACCCAAATACAAATCGGCTGCAATCGCGCGGATATGCTCTTTCAACTTCATTCTGGACAGCTTATCCGCTTTCGTCAGCGTAACGGTAAAAGGAATGGTGTGATAATGCAAAAATTCGATCATTTGCACGTCGTCCGCCGTGGGATCGTGACGGGAATCGACCAACATAAACACGTGGGCGATTTTTTCTTTGTCTTTAAAAAACTGATCGAGCGTCTTTGCCCATTTTTCCTTTTCACCCTTGGAAACGCGGGCGAACCCGTATCCGGGTAAATCGGCGAGAATGAACTCTCCGAAGTCGAAATAATTGACAAGCCGTGTTCTACCCGGTTCGCTACTCGTTTTCGCCAACTTTTTACGGTTGGCAAGCATATTGATAAACGAACTTTTCCCTACGTTGGATTTTCCGCAAACGGCAATCATCGGTTTGTCGGGCGAAATAAACTGATCCGCCCGCGCCGCCGAAGTGATAAACGTAGCGTTTTTTACAACAAGCGCAGGGGCTTGTATTTTTTCTTTATTCTCGTACATGGCTACCTCCTTTGTAAAAACCGCAGGGGTCATATTCACCGTTTAACGGCAAAAAGTAGGGTTCGGCTGTTGATTTTCGGGGATCGCAGGCAAAGGAGTTGCTTTCGGCGCACGTTTTTTCTTCGGTGCGCTGGGCTTGTCCTGCGTGACCGCCGTGTAATTCTCACCGCCTTCTAACACGATGGCAAAGACTTCGTCCACCTGTTTTACGGGGATGAATTTGATTTCTTCGCGTACAACCGCAGGCAATTCTTCGATATCCTTGCGATTGCCTTCGGGAATAATAACCGTTTTAATCCCGACGCGGCGCGCCGCCAACGATTTTTCCTTTAAACCGCCGATGGGCAACACTTTACCGCGCAGGGTGATCTCGCCCGTCATCGCTACGTCGCCGCGCACGTTTTTACCCGAGAAAGCGGACAAAATCGCCGTAGCGATCGTGATACCCGCGCTGGGCCCGTCTTTGGGGGTTGCGCCTTCGGGTACGTGTACGTGCAAATCAAACGAGGAGAATTTTTCCGCAGGAATTTGGAACTTGTCCGCGTTCGCGCGGATATAAGTCAAAGCGGCTTGCGCCGATTCCTTCATTACGTCGCCGAGTTTCCCCGTCAACTTCAAATCCCCCTTACCCGGCATCAATGTCGCCTCTACCGTCAAAGTCGTTCCGCCGACCGCCGTCCAAGCTAAGCCCGTGACCGCGCCGATCTCTTTTTCAAAGCGGTTGTCTTCCTTTTTATAACGCGGCGCACCCAAAAACGTGGGTACCATGTCAGCGTTGACTGTGACGCAGGGCAGATTTTTGTCGTTGGCATACTGTACCGCTACTTTACGGCAAAGCGTACCGACCGTGCGTTCCAAAGTACGTACGCCCGCCTCGCGGGTATAACCCTCGATCGCCGCGCGAATGCCGTCCTCGGTAAAGGAGGCGTTGTTGTCCGTTAAGCCGTTTGCCGCAAGCTGTTTGGGAACGAGATAACGGCGCGCGATCTCTGTTTTTTCCTCTAAAGTATATCCCGACAGTTCGATGATTTCCATTCGGTCGCGCAAAGGCGCGGGAATGGTATCCAGCGAGTTCGCCGTCGTGATGAAAAGTACTTTACTCAAATCGTAAGGGTATTCGATATACCGATCGCGGAAAGAGTTGTTTTGTTCGGGATCGAGTACTTCCAGCAAAGCCCCCGCAGGGTCGCCGTGCATATCGGAAGTGATTTTGTCGATCTCGTCGAGCAGGAATACGGGGTTGATCGAGCCTGCGTTTTTCATACCGTAAAGGATACGGCCGGGCATTGCACCGATATAAGTGCGTCGGTGGCCGCGGATTTCCGCTTCGTCTTTTACGCCGCCGAGGCTCATGCGGACGAATTTACGCCCCAAAGCGCGCGCAACCGATTTTGCAATACTCGTTTTGCCGACGCCGGGAGGGCCGACAAAGCACAAAATGGGCGCTTTCATATTCCCCGTCAGTTTCAACACCGCAAGATATTCGGTGATGCGTTCTTTGATTTTTTCCAAGCCGTAGTGGTCCGCCTCCAACACGGAGACGCAGTCTTCAAGACTTTCCGTGTCTTCCGTTTCCTCTGTCCAAGGGAGCGCAAGTACTTGATCCAAATACCCCGTGATTACCGTGTATTCGGGTGAGGAGGGTTGCATTTTTCCCATGCGGTTGATTTCTTTGAGGCACTTGTCCTCTAAATCTTGGAGCAAGCCTTTCGCAAGCACTTTTTGGCGGTACTCATCCTCCTCCTTTCCATCGTCGCCAAGCTCGGCATGAATGGCTTTCAGCTGTTCGCGGAGGAAGTATTCCTTTTGATTTTTGTCGATATTTTGACGCACTGCGTTGGCGATTTTCTTTTCGATTTTGGAAATTTCCAGTTCGTCGTTCAAACAACGTTCAAACTGTTTCAAGCGTTCGATGATCCGTTCTTCTTCCAAAATGGACTGTTTGACGTCCAAGCGTACGCGCATATTAGAGAGCGCGACGTCCACGTATTCGTCCGCGTCCGTGATGCGTTCCAACTTTGCAACCGTTTCTTTGGGGATTTTCCCGTCGGTGGCGAAAACGTCTTTTACCAGCTCTTTTGCGGTGCGGAAGTACGCCTCCTCCAGCACTTCGTCCCCTCTTTTGGTGACGATGGGGTCGGCGACGCCGTAGAAACATTCGTCCGTTTCATGGAAGGATAAAACCCGCGCTTTGGCGCGATAAAGTCCTTCGCAAAGCACGCGAATTGCACCGCCCGTGAGTTGGGCGACTTGCTTAATTTTCGCAACACAGCCTACCGTGTACAAATCCACGGCGGTAATTTCGTCCTTTTCCGTTTGGCGTTGGGAAAGAATAAACACCAAGCGATCGCCCCCGTTGGTTGCGCGGTCGATGGCTTTGAGGGTCATTTTCCTGCCCACTTCAAAGGAAATATTCGTATGCGGAAACGCCACCTTGCCGCGAAGGGGCACGATGGGTAAAAGGTTCGTTGTGTTTTCCATAGTAATGTTCGTGTTTTCCATATACTTAATTGATACCCGCTTTCCGTTGATTTCAAACGGGAAACCGGGGAGAATATCTATGAGAAAAGGGCGGCGAAAGTTGCGCGCCCTTTTTCGTATCAGTTGTTTTCCGCTTTGGTTTCCGTCGGCGCGGGTTCAGTTTCCGCGGACGGAATGGGAGGAAATTCTCCATCCTCGCTGTCGTTGGGGTTTGTCGATCCGTAGGAATAAGAGTTGTAGTAGTAATACTTCTTATATCCGCCGTAGAACTTACCCGCTTTCGGTGCTTTGTAGTCGTTCACGATTACGCCGAGAACGTTTGCTTTGGCGAAAGAGAGGGAGTTAAGCGCACGCGCGATATCGCTGACGTAAGATACTTGATGACGGCACACGAGCGCAACGCCGTCCGTGAAAGGCGCAAGCGCCAAAGCGTCGGAAATCAGCAAAATCGGCGGCGTATCGATGATGATATAGTCGTATTCCTTTCTCAAATTTTCCAAAAGATTTTTCATCTCGTCGCTTTCCAACAGCTCGTAGGGCTTGGGGGAATGCGTACCGCAGGTGATATAGGAAAGGTGCTCGTACTTTTTCGAGTGGTAAACGACTTCGTCCAACGATTTTTGACCGGAAAGGTAATCGGACAAACCGGGCGTAGTGCGTTTATTGAAATATTTTGCGATACGGCCCTTTCTGATATCGGCGTCGATCAAAATAACCTTTGCGTAGGAAAGCGCAAACATCAACGCAAGGTTTGCCGTAACGGTCGTTTTACCGTCTTCGGGATATGCCGACGTCATCATAATCACGACCCCGCCGTCCTTTTTGGGAACGGATACGGAGAGGGAGGCTTTGAGGTTACGGAAAGCTTCCGTTACGTCAAAGGGTGTTTCGTTGCTCAACAAATATTCCGTTCTGCTGGAATGGTGGGAAGACTTTTGGGAAACTTTTTCAACGCGTTTCGTGTGTAAACGTTCGGAGATTTTCTTAAAAATGCTCATTATTTAACCTCCTTATTGCGTTTCTTTTCTTCCAGTTTTTTATTTTCAACCGCAGCGTTCATTTCTTCGATTGTAGGTACGACGCCGAGGACGGGTACGTTCAATTTCTTCGCGACAAGTTCATAATCGCGCAAACGCTTATCCTGTACGTCGATGACAATAACAATGATCGCTGCAATCACGCCTGCTGCCGCCGCGAGAAGTACGGCGTATTTGATCGCCTGATTTCTCGTATAGTTGGGGTTTAAACGACGAATGTCGTCGGTACGGGTGATACGGGTACAGCTTGTCCCCTCGTAATCGGTGGGGACGATCATGTTCTTTTCTATGTATTCGGGCACGGCTCTCTTAACCCGCGCGAGTACGTCTTTTGCGAAAACTTCGTTGTTCAATACGTTGATGTCTACGTAGATAAAGCTACGAGCAAGGTTGTTTGCGTCCTCAACGTCTTCATCTGCGCCAAGATAGGAAAAGGCAACGGCATTTTTGTAAAGGGTGAGGTTGGATTTGTATTTACCCGTCGTTCTCCATTCTTCCAAAACGATTTCCACAGCCGCGTCACGTTTTACTTGTTCTCTTTCGGCGTTCTGAATGAACTCGTTGCGTTGCGTATCGGCGTCCTTATAGGCGTTATACGCTTCCACCAAATAGTCGGGCGCTTGATCGGCTAAAACCAAGCGGTTGTAGTTTGCCAAACTGAACGAGCCGCTTTGTCCTGCGCTTGTCCAAGCGTTTTCCAAGTTTTCAAGAGCGACAGATCTCGGTAAATCCAGTTCTTCCGCCTTATCCCAAGCGTCGTTTGCCGCTTTGATCGCCGCTTCCGCGTTGGAATAATTCGTTTCGTTATACGTATGGTCGTTGTAAATTTTAAGATCGGGCAAGCCGTTTTCTTCCAACATCAACTGTTCGGCAAAACTTTCCGATTCGAGCAATTTTACGATGGCGTCCATAACGTGTCTGCCGTAAGCGCCGTATACGCCGTACTGACTGCCGACCGCGTTTGCCGCGGAACTGGAGGAAGATCCTACTTCCTTCGGCTTTTCGGGGTTGACGTAAAATTCGATCGAAGTACCGTAATATTTAACGTCCTTCGTTCTCCACACCCCAAAAGCTGCGCCGCAAACCGCGCCGATGATCACGACGAGAATCAACAGTTTCAGCTTATGAAACAAAATCCGTATAATCTCAAGCAGGCTGACGCCTTCTTCTTTTTGCATTTCTTCCATCAAAAACTCCTTTTGACCCCTTTATCTCAAAAACAAAAGGGCATACGCGCGACATTATAATATTATCTTCGCCCATATTATATCATTTTCTTGCAATACTGTAAAGCGATTTTGTATAGAGTAATAAAAATACTGCGGACAAAAAAGCTGTAAAATTTAGGAAATAGAATAAAAAATAAACGCGTACATGGTATACGCGTTTATTTTTCAATAAGTACATGGTATATCCTTAACGCAAAGGTTGTGCGTTGTCGGGGAGGGTGGGTTCGAGTACGTTTTCGCCACGCACGGTAAAATAATCCTCTTTGTAGGTTTTATGGGGGATAAAGTAGATGCGCTTATCCTTCCAGCGGCCTTTTGCCTCTATGGACATTAACCCTTCGGATAAAATCTTCTTCATGATTTGGATGTTTACGTCCGCGATTGCAGTCGTATAACCTTCCGCGAAACAATCCAACAGCGCGGAGCGCAAACGAGTGATCACGTAAATATCTTCATGCACGTGTCCCATACCGCCGCAGCTTGCGCAAGGCTTTACGAGGTAGGAAAGCACGTCGTTTCCTACGCGCTTTCGGGTGAACGTAGTGATACAAAGTTCGTTCATCGGCAGAACGTTGCATTTCGTATTATCAAGCGCCAAACGCGATTGCAATTCTTCCGTCACGGCAAGTCGGTGGTTTTCTTCCGTCATATCGATAAAGTCCACGGTAATAATGCCGCCGATGTTGCGGAGGCGGACTTGACGGGCGATTTCCCGCGCGGCGACGAGGTTCATTTCAAACACCGTTTCTTCCAAATTGTCGTTACCGATAAAACTGCCTGTGTTGACGTCTACGACGGTCATTGCCTCCGTGTGCTCGATAACGAGATAGCCGCCGTTCTCCAGGGGAACGGTCGGGCGCGCGGCGTCGTATACCAAAGGCGTGATCCCGTATTCTTTCATCATGGAACGGTTACCGTTGTACTTAATCAGTTTCTTTTCGGAAATTCCGCCTTGTAAACGGATCAACGACAAAAGACGCTGGTACAATTCCTCATCACCCACGTGTATCGCGGTGATACTTTCGCCTAAACTGTCGCGAATCACGCGCACGGGCAAGTCCTCATCTTCATATAAAACGCTGCCGATCGGGGCGTCTTTTGCCTTTTCCAAAGTGGAAAGGTATAATTTTTTAAGATAAACCGCCTCGGCTTTTAACTGTTTTGGAGTAGCGAAAAGGGCTTGAGTGCGGACGATAAAACCTTCTTCCTGCACTTCGCGCATCTTGTCGACTGTGGCGAGCAGTTTTTCCCGTTCCGACTCGTCCGTGATTTTTCGTGAAATACCCAAAAAGGAAGTGTTGGGAAGATAGATAAGGTGTTTTCCGACAAAGGAAAGCCCCATGGTCACTTTCGCGCCCTTATTTCCGCGTGCGGGCTGGGTGAGTTGCACAATGACCTCGTCCCCTTCTTTTAAGTTGGCATTTTTGTTACTCATCGCGGACATGGTGCCGTCGTATTTGGTACAATCGGCATACAAATCGTCCATAGAAAGGTAGCAGTTTTTTTGCAATCCGCATTGAATGAACGCGGCTTTCATGCCGGACAAAACGTTGGCGACTTTGCCTTTATAAATGTTTCCCACGCAAGCGACGCGGGGTTCTTTTTCACTGGAAAATTCCGTCAGTTTTCCGTTTTCCACAAGCGCGGCGAATTGCTGTCCGCAATAACGGTCCAAAAACCATTCTTTTTTCGTTTCTTTTTTCATTTTTTGAAACTCCGATTTTTTAGCGCCGTTTACGCCGTGCCTGTAAGTTGCGCCATGTATCAGTATAACACACAAAAACGACTTTTGCAAGAGGTTTTTTAGATTTTACGCATTTATTTTACAATAAACGGGTTGCGTTTGTTGCTTTTTTATATAGCGCGCCAAGAGTTTCATAAGGAGACGCTGAACCTGCAAACAATGCGGCAAGAGTGTTTTGCGGCAGATCGAAAAGATGGTTTTCGTTTTCGTCGAAAACCTCCAACACAAGATAACCGCCGTTGGTTAAAAAACGCAACGCCTCTTTTACGGTACAACTTTCCAAAACGGCGACGCGGCGGATTTCCACTCCTCTTTTCAATGCCTCGCGGCAAGAAAAATCCATTTTTCCGTACACAGCGTCTTTATCGCGGTTGCCAAACGCCCCCACGGCGAGAAAAACGGCAAAAACAAGCAAGGTGACGTTTACGGTTTTATGTGCGCAGAGCAAAATGAAAAACAAGAGCAATAAAAGCGCGAAAAATAGGGTAAGAATGCGACAAATTCTTTCCGCTTTTCGTTCAGCCGCTCCTTCCTTGGGAGAGTTTTTTAAAAAAGAACGGGTGAGGACGCATTTTAATATTCTTCCGCCGTCCAAGGGATAAGCGGGCAATAAATTGACGAGCGCGATGGCGAGCGAGGAATAACAAGCGGTGTCGGTGAACGCGTACATGGTAGGCACTAACCACCATAAAGCGACAAAAAACGCGGCGGTAAGCAAGTTGCACAGCGGTCCGCAAACCGCGACGAAAATTTCGTCTTTTAAAGTAATGCCGCGAAGATCTCCGTCTATGATCGCGCCGAAGGGCATTAAAATAATTTTGTTGAGTTTATACCCAAGCTTTGCGCTGGCGAACGCGTGGGCGCATTCGTGTTGAATCGCAACGAGCGCGCTTAAAAGAAAGAGGAATAATTCCCCCGTGAAAGCATACCATATTCCAACGAGTAAAAAGAGAGGATGAATGCGAAAGAGCGACGGCTTTTTATGTGTTTGGGATTGTTTCGTATAAACGGAACGGCAGTCCGTAGACTGCCGTGATTTATGGCGTAGCAAAGACGTTTCGCCTCCTTATTGTGCGGTTTCCACCCAAGCAAGGCAATTTTCTTCCGTCAACTCGAAACAATTCAAAAGAACGCCGCCGGAATACATAGTGACTTGCACTTCCGCCTCCCCGTCCGTATAACCGAGGGGCACGTTCGCTTTTACGCTGTCGCCGACGGCGTAATAAACCTGATCCAAACCGTTGATGACCCCGGTGAAACTGTCGGAGTAGGAAATTTTAACGCTGTAACTGCCGTCCGAATTTTGGGTAACGGTAGAAACTTTCCCGTCTGCGGCAGGGTATACCTGACAATCGTCGGTGAAGGATAAAATACCCGCAGGGGAAAGGGAAAGTTCAGCGTCCGAGAGTTCGCTGACCACGGGAGATAAAGTAAAATCGGTATAAGCGCGCGTATCCGTTTGCGCCGCGGCGGAAGTAGAGCCGATCGAACGGAAAAAAGTATTGATAGCACTGTTGGGCATAAATACGTTCGTTAAGAAGATCGCGCCGCACAAAGCGCAAGCCGCGATAAATTCGGCATTCAATGCGATGCGCAATCCCTTTGAAAGAGGTTTTTTACGGTTAAACTCGTACCTGCCCCCATCGTTTTCACCTTCCAAGTTGTAATTTTGCGCATGGAGTGACCGCCACGAATCCCCCGTTTCGTCCGTGGAATACAGTCTTACGGTGTCGATCCGTTCGGGGATAGGGTCAAAATCCAACCGCCCTTCCTCGGTGGTTTCCGCGGGCATTTCTACGGCAAGCTGTTGCGGTTCCGGTTCGCTTTGCGAATCGTTTAAACGGTCGTTTACCTGCGCGATAACCGAATCCTTCAAAGGTGCAGGGGAAAATTCTTCGTTCTCAATAGGCGCGCTTGCTTGCGCGGTTTCAGCGATTTTCATTTTTTTACGGCGTTGATTTTTTCGCACGATATTGACGGTGGATACGGGGATTTCCAACATTTCGGCGTATTCGATTTCTTCGTTCATACAAACTCTCCTTGTCATGCTTTTTTGGCTCTGTTTTATTGTATGTCCGCGCCGTAGAAAATAGAACAAAAAAGAGCTTTGCAAATGCAAAACTCTCAATCGTTTTTATGACAAAAATCGTAATACCAACACCGATACGGCTTATCGCACTGTTCCGCGGGGGAGATGGTGGGCATCGGCGCGTCTTTGCGTTTTAGTTTGCCCAGCTCGAAGATGCGGTCTGCGGCGATTCGTTCGGCAACTTTCGCGCCTTTTGTGACGTCCGCGATACGGTATAAAAAGCCCGCGTGTTCCATTTTTTCCTCCTTTTCAAATGGTTCGTCTGCGGGTAAAATGCAACCTTCGGGCGGCGCGTCGCCGCGCAAAATCAGTTTGCAGGCAAGCACTTTTACTCCGCATTTGCGAATGAGAAGACTTTGAAAGCCGAGGTCTGTGATAAATTCTTTTCGCACGGTAAATGCGTTTTTCACTTCGTATAAGACGTACCCTGCGCCTTCGCGGCGTAAGATATCGGCGGCGCAGAAATTACCGTACCAAGTAAAAGACGCCTCGCAGATTACGGGATGATTTTCCGCAAGCAAAGCCTGCGTTTTTTCGATCATCGCGGCAAAATGCAACCGACCGTCCTCGCGGAATGAAGTCGTTTCGGTGAAATCCCCGAAAATTCCCATGGCGTTATCCCCAAACTCGTTCCCTGCGTCCAACTTTGCCTGCACTTCGGGCGGGATAATTTTATATTCGGGCGCGTGCGCGTCCAGCCACAGCATTTTTTCGCATTGTAAACCGCGGACAAAATCCGTTTTGGAAATCGGCATACCTACCTCCGTTCATTGTCAAAAGCATAACACATTTATACGGATTTGTCAAGAAAAGAAAAACGGACGGGATTCCGTCCGTAAAAATCAAAAGTCGGCGTTTGCCGCTAAGGCGTCCGTTTTACTTTGTAAGGAATACAAGTCGAACTCATTATCGATGTCGAAGTCTTCCCCCGCGTCAAAGGCGGCGAGTTTGGAAACGGAAACTTCGTACGCGGTCATAGTCCGCGTTTCGGTGTCGGAAAGTTTTTTCTGATATTCGCGGCTTTGTATTCTACCTGAAATGGCGATGCGATCGCCCACGTTTAAATTTTTCACAAACCGCGCGTTTCGTCCCCACGCAATACACGGGATATAATCGGATTTATTGTACGCGCGGTTGACGGCGACGAGAACGTCGGCGATTTCGCGGTTAAACGGAGTAGTGCGATAGATGGGCGGTTTGCAAATGTAACCGCTGAGCAAAATGCTGTTCGGGTTTTTGTCGGGAAGTTCCTCAAGCAGTTCGCGGACGAATACCGTCAGCATAAGACGGGATTTTCCGTTTTCCAGCTTATTGTAGCTGCGGAATTGTCCGAGAGCGCAAATTTGCTTTCCTTTGGAAAGCATTCCCCCCTGGATCAACCGTTCGGAAAGAGTGATGGGTAAAATATCCGCCTGCCCCGAAAGGCGCATGACGCGGACGAAAAATTCATAAAACCCCTCCCCGTAAACTTCGTGGGAAAAAGTGGCGTCGCTGACGATTTCTCCCATCACATAGACCTTGTTGTTTTTTTCTGTAACGTAGTTCATAAAGACCTCCTCTTGTAATATGTAAAAAGTTTTATTTTTGTTGCGATATCATTTTGCCCGAATGGTCGATGTAGTAATTGTCCTTGTAAATCAGCTCGCTGATGGGGACAAATTCGTAGCCGCGATTTTTCAGCGTGGAAAAAATGAGGGGCAGAGCTTCAGCGGTGTGTAAACCGTTGTTGTGACAAAGAATGATCGAGCCGTTTTTCACGCCGTTTATGACCCGCATGGCAATCTCCGTAGCGGATAAATTTTTCCAGTCCAACGAATCGACGTCCCATTGAATGGGATAAATGCCCATCTCGTTGCAGGTGTCGATAAGCAGGTTGTTATAATCCCCGTAGGGGGGACGGAATAAGGTCACTTTTTGTCCCGTTAATTTTTCGATTGCGGCGGAAGAAGTGGTCAATTCGTCGCGGATATCCGCCTCGGAAAGCTTACTCATATACGAATGCGTGCGGCTGTGCGTGCCCATTTCATGGCCTGCGGAAACGATTTTTTCCACGTATTCGGGATAGCGTTCTACCCAAAACTGTACCGCAAAAAAAGTACACCGAACGTCGTTTTTTGCCATAGCGTCCAGCAGTTTATCCGTATAATCTACTCCCCAGGCGCAATCGAAACTGATCGCCACCTTCTTTTCTTCCGTTTCCACCGAATATATGGGCAAAGAGCGAGTTAAACTCGTACCTGCCCCCGTCGTTTGTGTTTTTTGACTGTACCGAACGCAGTATACGGAGGTGGATACGACGGCGAAAATCGCGACGAAAATCAAGGAGAAGACGACCCAAAATTTACGCGAATTTTTCCCGTGAAAAGCTTTGTACACAATGCACCTCCATCATAGCAAACCCGCCTTTGGGATAATTTCGCTAAAACCGTCGAAAAAAGGAAGGTTTTGTCAAAAACGTTTTCATCGAAAAACGGGGGTAACTTACTGTATTCTCTTTTTTTTGGCGATATGACAGAAATATCAAAAACACAGCGGAAACGGTTTACTTTTTTCTCAAAAGCGTGTATAATATTTCGTATAATAAAAGGCGAACGTTTTGCGGTTTGACCTAAAAAGGAAAGAAAGAGTTATGCGGCTTTGGGCAAAATTGATGCAGGATGGACATATCAGCAAGCAGTATGTATATGAAAATCCCGAAAAACTGACGTATTCGCATTTTTTCGATTACCTGACGGATATTTGCAACGAGCTGGATATTCCCACTCCCGTGTTGTTGAAAACGCACATTTTCAACTTTGCAAAATTCAATCGCGTGAAATTTTTACCGCGTGATTTTGTGGATAGGTTGGGGTATGATCACCTTTTTATAGAAAATTTGCACGGATAAAGAAAGGAGCGTAAAAAAATGACGGTTCTCGAAAAAGATATTTTGAACATTTTAACGGAAGACGCGCGTATTTCCGCAGATAAAATCGCGGCGATGTTGTCCTTAGACGCAGCGCAGGTAAAAGCTTGTATTGCGGACATGGAAAAAAGCGGTTTGCTTGTAAAATATACGGCGATCGTGAACAGCGAAAAGGCAGACGACGCTTTGGTAGAGGCTTTGATCGAGGTCAAGGTTACCCCCAAGAAAAAGGAAGGTTTTGACGGGATCGCAAGACAAATCGCCTCCTTCCCCGAAGTAAAGGCAGTGTATTTGATGAGCGGTGCATATGACCTTGCGGTGTTTATCGAAGATAAGACGTTGCAGCAGGTGTCCCGTTTCGTATCCGAAAGAATTTCTACCTTCGACGGCGTTATCAGTACGGCAACGCACTTCATTTTAAAGAAATATAAAATCGAAGGCGCGCTGACGGAAAAGGAAGACGCGGATTACCGTTTGTCCATTCAGGCATAAGGTAAAAGTGATTTCAACGCATACCTGGTATGCCCATTTTTAACAGAGAGAATAATTATGCGTGATTTTATCAATCAAAAAGCGAAAAATCTTCAACCGAGCGGCATTCGAAAATTTTTCGATATCGTAACGGTGACGGAAGGGGCGATCTCCTTGGGTGTGGGCGAGCCTGATTTCGTCACGCCTTGGAAGGTGCGTTCGGCGGCGATCACATCCCTGCAACGCGGCTATACGCAATACACGGGAAACCGTGGGTTGCCTGCCCTTTTGAATTTGATTTCCCGTTACTTAAACGAACGCTTTGGTTTGGAATACGACCCGAAACATATTTTGGTGACGGTTGGCGGCAGTGAGGCGATCGACCTTGCTTTGCGCGCGTGTGTAGAGCATGGCGACGAAGTGTTGATCCCCGATCCCGCTTACGTTTCCTATTCCCCTTTGGTTACGATGTCGGACGGCGTACCCGTACACGTGGAATGCCACGAGGAGGATAACTTCGTCATTAAACCCGAATATTTGGAAAAGGCGATCACGGAGAAAACGAAAGCGATTATTTTGACCTATCCCAACAACCCGACGGGCGCGATTATGACGGAGGAACAGTTGAAAGCGATCGCCGAAGTTATCATTTGTCACGACTTACTTGTAATCACGGACGAAATTTACGCCGAGCTTACTTACGGTAAAAAACACGCCTCCATCGCGTCCCTGCCCGGTATGAAAGAGCGTACTGTGTATATCAGCGGCTTTTCCAAGGCGTTCGCAATGACCGGGTGGCGTTTGGGGTACGTATGCGCTCCGCCCGCCATCGACGAGGCGATGTTTAAAATTCATCAATACGGCATCATGTGCGCGCCGATTATGTCCCAACACGCCGCGATCGAGGCTTTGAAAGACGGGCTTTCCGACGGATTTGCGACGGTGGAAGAAATGCGCGATTCTTACGACAAGCGGAGAAAATTCGTCCTTCATTCGTTGAAGGAGATCGGGTTGCACTGTTTCGAGCCGCAGGGCGCGTTTTACGCCTTCCCTTCCGTAAAAACGACGGGGCTGCCTGCCGAACAGTTTGCGGGCGAACTGCTTGCACAGCAAAAAGTGGCGGTCGTGCCCGGCAATGCGTTTGGGAAATTCGGTGAAAACAACGTCCGTATCTCGTATGCGACCAGCATGAACGCGCTGTCAGAGGCGTTCGATCGTATGTCGGCGTATTTAAACAGCTTGAAATAAGTTTAAAATTGCGTGAAGAAAAGGTTAAAACGGGTGAAATTCTTTTAAAAACCTGCAAAAATCATTGACAAAGCGCATAAAATAAGATATAATAACAGCAATGAAAGATTATGCCGTGGCTTTTGGTGAACCAAAAAGTCACGGTTGTATTTTTAACGTTCCGCGTGTGGGCGGTTTTTTTCGTGTAGTTTTGAGAATTTGGGGTTCGTTTGCAGGTTCAAACGCCAAGAAAAAAGCCCGAAAAATACAAAGATGCGGAGCAGGAGGATAATATGGCAGAACAACAGTTTATTATGACCCAGAAAGGTTACGACGAAGCGGTAGAACGTTTGAAGTATTTGCAGACGGTAAAACGTCAGGAAATCGTAGAACGTATTGCGGAAGCAAGAAGCCACGGCGACCTTTCGGAAAATGCGGAATATGACGCGGCGCGCAACGAACAGGCGGCAAACGAAGGGGAAATCGTCGATCTTGATTACAAAATCAAAAACGCGGTGATCCTGGAAGCAAACAGCGATACGTCGTTCGTGCATATCGGTTCGAAGGTTACCGTTTACGATGAAGATTTGGACGAAGAAGAAACCTACGAAATCACCGGTACGACGGAAGCAAACGCGATGGAAAATAAAATTTCCAACGACTCTCCCGTGGGCTCGGCGTTGTTAAAGCACAAAGTCGGCGACGTTGTAAAAATCAACGCACCCGATGGTGAATATAAGCTGATTATTAAGAATATTTCCTAAAACGGGCATACCAGGTATGCGTTGAATTAGGCTACAATAAATCGCGTGAGGTTACAAATGCAAGAGAAAAACAATGTAAAAGCGCCCGTAGAAGCAACGGAAGAAGAACAGCTCATCGAGCAGGCGCGTATCCGCCGTGAAAAGCTCGCAAAACTTGTTTCCGAAGGGAAAAACCCCTACGAACAGGTGAAATATCCCGTAGATACCGATTCGGAAACGATTAAAAATAATTTTGAACAGTATGAAGGTAAGACGGTTGCGATCGCAGGCCGTATGATGTCCCGCCGTATCATGGGTAAGGCGTCCTTTTCGCATATTTCGGACAGAAGCGGATCGATCCAGATTTACGTTACCCGTCAGGATATCGGCGAGGAAAATTATATGTCCTATAAAAAGGATTATGACATCGGCGATATTTTCGGTTTGAAAGGTTTTGTTTTCAAAACGCAAACGGGTGAAATTTCCATTCACGTTACCGAATTGACGCTGTTGACGAAATCCCTCCTTCCCCTGCCTGAAAAATACAACGGTTTGCAGGATAAGGACATGAAATACCGCTTGCGCCATCTTGATTTGATCATGAACAAAGACGTGCGCGACACGTTCCGCGTCCGTTCGAAGATTTTGAAAGAAATCCGCAACTTCCTTGACAACCGCGGGTATTTGGAAGTAGACACCCCCACTTTGTTGCCTTTGGAAATCGGTGCGGACGCAAGACCTTTCAAAACTCATCACAACGCGCTTGATTTGGATATGTATATGCGTATCGAAACGGAGCTTTTCTTAAAGCGTTTGATCGTCGGCGGTATGGATAAAGTGTACGAAGTCGGCCGTATTTTCCGTAACGAAGGTATGGACGCTTATCATAACCCCGAATTTACCACGATCGAAATGTACGAAGCATACAGCGATTACTTCGACATGATGGACATGATCGAGGAAATGTACAAGACGGTCACTTTGAAAGTTTGCGGAACGCTGGATATCACCTATCAAGGTACGGAGATCCACATGGGTGAATGGACGAGAATGACCATGGCGGAAGCCGTGAAAAAATACGCAGGCGTGGATTACAACGACTGGGCGACGGACGAAGACGCGCGCGCGGCGGCGAAAGGCTTGGGCGTGGAACTTGAACATGAAAACGCAACCAAGGGTTGGGTGCTGATCGAACTGTTCGATGCATTTGTAGAGGACAAGTTGATCCAGCCGACGGTGATTTACGATTATCCCGTGGAGAATTCGCCTTTGGCGAAGCGTAAACCTTCCAACCCCGCGTTTACCGAACGTTTCGAGTACTTCATTTGCGGACACGAATACGGCAACGCGTTCTCCGAATTGAACGATCCCATCGATCAAAAGCAGCGTATGGTAAAACAGGTGGAAGCAAAACGCGCGAAAGGCAACAACGACGCGCAGGTGGATGAAGATTTCATCAACGCGCTTGAATACGGTTTGCCTCCCACAGGCGGTCTTGGTATGGGGCTTGACCGTTTTGTGATGTTGCTTACCGACAGCGCCACGATTCGCGACGTTCTCCTTTTCCCCACCATGAAACCGAAAAAATAATCAAAAAACGCCGCTTTTCGACTTGGTTTTTCAAGCCGAAACGGCGTTTCTTTATCTACTTAAATCTTACTGACGCGCTGAAAAGCGCAAAGGAAGGCAAGCATGGATGCAAAAATAACCAAAGAACGCTTAAGCAGAATGCTCTCTTACGATTGGTTAAAAATCGTAGGGCTTGCGTTGGCGGCTATTCTTTTATGGACGCTGGTCTTTACGACGACCGCGACTCGCATTACCCCCGCGCAACAATTCACCGTGATTAACTATTTCGGTAACGTTTCCACGGTCGGAACGACGGTGTCGGAAACCTTGAACGACGCTTTAAACGACGGTGTTTTTTCCTACGAAGTTATTGAAAATACGGTGGTAGACGTCGGCGGTAACGAAGAATACGGCGCTACTTTGATGGAAACCCGCGTCAGCACCTACGAGGGGGACGTGATTTTCGTGCCCGATATCGCAAACGAGGATACCGAGTACGAGCTCAACGGCGAAAAACGCTACGACAGCTATTTGCAGAATTTGGTTAACGGCTATTATTCCAAAATGATGAACCTTGACCCCGAAGATCCCGACGGGTATTTCCAACGCATGGAAAAATTCCTCAACGGATTTTATAACGGCGATTATAAAACGGGTGAACGGGACGATCAGGCGATTGAAACGGCGTTTTTAGAGCGCATCGAAAAGAACAAAGACAAGCGTTTCAAAAAGGACGCGCAAATCGAACAAGGTATTCGCGATGAAATTGCGAGAATTGTCAAATACAGAGATGCGCTGATCGAATTTTACGGATATTTGGACAGCGGTTTGGTAACGCTGACAAAAACGCAACTGTTGGACCACGAAAATAACGACGCGGTGAAATACGAAGGCATTTTCTCGATCAATCTTTGTCCTGACAAGGAAAAAATGCCCAACCTTCATACGATTGCGGCATACGCGAAAACAGTAAAAGACGAGGCGGGCAAAGAGCAAACTTTCCGTTCTGCGGAAAATATGAACGTCGCGTTGCTGGATTTTCCCGAAACGGAAGAAAGCTTTGAATACGAAAGCCTTTTGTATATCAATTACGTGATCCGCTTGTCGAAAGCGGCTTAAAGTACGCATGAAAACCGCCAAGGAGGGCTGTATGGAAAGATTTTTAAAAAACGAAGCCGTCCTTGCGGAGTGTAAAATATACCAAATGCTCGCCGCGCATGCGCGCGAGCGTCATGTTTCTTTTCATACGCCCGGGCACAAAACGGGTGCGTGGGACGTCACCGAGCTTTCCTTTTCAGATAATTTATCCTGCCCGCGCGGTTGTATTGCCGAGGCGGAAAAGGATATTGCGGAAATTCTCGGCGCGCAAAAGAGTTTTATCTTAACGGACGGCAGTACCTCCGGCGTTTTGTCTATGCTGTATGCGGCAAAAACGTTGGGAGTAAAAACCGTCGCCTTTTGCGAAGGCTCGCACAAAAGCGTATTTAACGGTTGCGCCATGCTTGGGCTCGTTCCGCTTATCCATCCTTGTGAAAAATACGAAAAAATCCCGTTTCAGCCTACCATGTACGCGTTGAATAAGGAATATGGTGAAATTTTCAAACAAGCGGACGCGTTGTTTTTCACCTCTCCCGATTATTACGGAAACGCAGCGGATTTAGCGGGCGCGAGGGAGTATTGCGATAAGACGGGAAAGCTGTTGCTTGTAGACGGCGCACACGGCGGACACTTACACTTCGATAAAAAGCGGTACGCAGGCGCGTATGCGGATATGTGGGTGGACGGCGTGCATAAGAGTTTGCCTGCCTTTACGCAAGGCGCAGTGGTTTCGGCACGAAACGAAAAGATGGCGGCGGCTTTGGGAAAAGCTGTGGACGTATTCCGCACGACCAGCCCTTCTTATCCCATTATGGCGTCGGTGGAATATGCGGTGAAATACCCTCGCAACGAGGGGTTGGAAAGGGCGGCGAAAGCCTATCAAACGCATGAACGCGTGTATGAAAACGACGACTGGACGAAACTTTGCGTTCGGTTTGGAAAACACGCTTTCGAGGTGGAAAAGGAACTGGAAAAGGAAGGCGTTTACGCTGAATTTTGCGACGGAAACGTATTGACTTTTTATCTTTCTCCCGCAACGAAGGAGTGGGAATTTTCCGAACTGCAATCGCGGTTGCAGGAACTGTTTAAAAAGTATCCGTTGGCGGAAGAAAAAGAAATTGAACGCGTACCTGCCCCTACTGTTTATGGCAAAAACGGGAAGGAATGGGTAGAGATTGAAAAGGCGGAGGGGCGGTATTGCGCAGGGCTTTGCGGTATGTTTCCTCCTTGCACTCCCCTATTTCAAATCGGGGAAAAGATTACGGCGGAAAAGCTGGGGCTTTTGCAAAAATCGAACAACGCATTCGGTTTAAAAGATGGAAAAATAATGGTGTTTAAAGAGGAAAAATAAAATGGCAAGAGGAAAGTTTATTACGTTTGAAGGTTGCGACGGTTGCGGTAAAAGTACGCAACTTCGTCTGCTTAGCGAATATTTAACGAAAAACGGTATCCCGCACATTTTTACCCGTGAGCCGGGTGGCGGGAAAATTTCGGAAGCCATTCGCGAGATTTTATTAAGCGGTAAAAATATGGAAATGACGGACGAATGCGAGGCGCTTTTGTATGCGGCGTCGCGCGTACAGCATTTGAGCGATCGCGTCGAACCTGCGCTTGCCGAAGGCAAGTTGGTCATTTGCGACCGTTACGTGGATTCCTCCCTTGCTTATCAGGCATATGCGCGCGGTTTGGGTATGGATTTCGTGTCGAAAATCAACGCTTATGCGTTGAAAAATTACCGTCCCGACGTGACGGTGTTTATCGATTTGACGCCCGAAGCGGCATTTTTGCGCAAACACGGCGCGGACGAAAACGACCGTTTGGAGCAAGCGGGTATGGCATTCCATAAGCGTGTATACGAAGGGTATAAGGCGGTAGCGGCGGCAGAGCCCGACCGCGTGTGCTGTGTAGACGGCAATCAAACGCCCGATAAGGTATTTTCGGACGTTTTGAATATTTTAAAAACGAAAGGTTGTTTGTAAGGAGCGCTTATGGGAGCTTGGGAGATCGTTTTACTCGGCTTGGCGTTGTCGATGGACGCTTGCGCGGTGGCGATGACGAACGGAATGACCGATTCGAAAATGCCCGTAAAACGGGTACTGTTGATTGGGTTGTTTTTCGGTTTTTTCCAGTTTTTGATGCCGGTGATCGGTTACTTTATCACGGGAATCGTAGCAAACGCCTTTTTAGGTGCATTTGAAAAAATTTCCGCATGGATATCTTTTGCCCTGCTTGCGTTTTTGGGCGGAAAAATGCTTTATGAGGGAGTTCGCGAGCTGATCGAAGCGAAAAACGCTCCGACAAACGGTTGTGAAAATTGTCAAACAGTGGGGGCAGGTACGAGCTTAACCTCCGATAACGGTAAAAAAGAGCTGACCGTTAGCAAGTTGGTCGTGCAGGCAATCGCAACTTCGATCGACGCGTTGGCGGTGGGCGTAACGTTGCAAATGGCGGCGATTTCCGAGGCGGGGTTGGCGCTTGGCGTATGGGGTGCGACGGGCGTGATCGGCGTGCTGACTTTTTCCTTGAGCGTGGGCGCGGTATATATCGGCAAAGCGGTGGGGAATAAGCTTGCCGACAAGGCGGAAATCTTCGGCGGCGTCGTACTGTTTTTGATCGGCTTAAAGATACTGATCGAGAGCTTTTTGTAAACAAAAACGACAAAAATCGCACACAGGCGCGCTTTTTCTTGTGTTAAGTATGTGAACGTTTGTTAAATGTTTGGTTTTTCAGTGCGGAAACGCTTGAAAAACCTTTTTTATTATGGTAAAATAATAGCAATTTGGAAACAATGAAAACAACAAGGGAGTTAATACTTTGAATAAAAAGACAAAAACAATTATATGGATCGTTGTCGTTGTAGTTGCCGTGGTTTTGATCGGCATTTTGCTCAGCGACGTGATCAAAGGGGCTACCGAACTGCCCTTTAACGAATTTTTAGCGGCATTGAAAAAAGGCGAGATCAACGAGCTGTACATTGACGCGTATAACTGGACGGGTTACGTTGTAAACGGGGACGGCAAAGTGCTGGAAACGTATACGACGGTTGCACCCAGCGTGTATAATTACGACTCTTTCTACTGGTTCTGCGTGGATATGGGCTTAATCACCTCCACGTCGGTAACGACGCTCCCCTTCGAACTTTCGTTCGCCGACCCCAACGCAGGCAGTATTTGGTCGAGTCTTCTCCCCATCTTCGGGGTAGTGTTGGTTGCGCTTATGTTCTGGCTGATCATGCGCAGTGCGTCGGGTGCGGGCAACGCAAACATGAACATCGGCAAATCGAAGGCGCAAATGCAGAACAATTTGAAAGTGCGCTTTTCGGACGTTGCGGGCGCGGAAGAAGAAAAGGAAGAACTGCGTGAAGTGGTCGAATTCCTCAAATCTCCCAAAAAATTCTCCAACCTCGGCGCAAGGATTCCTTCGGGCGTATTGCTTGTAGGGCCTCCGGGTACGGGTAAAACGTTGTTTGCAAAAGCGGTTGCGGGCGAAGCGGGCGTGCCCTTCTTCTCCGTTTCCGGCTCGGATTTTGTGGAAATGTACGTCGGCGTAGGCGCAAAGCGTGTGCGTGATTTGTTCGACATTGCAAAGAAAAATCAACCTTGTATCATCTTCGTTGACGAAATCGACGCAGTGGGCAGACGCCGCGGCGCGGGTCTTGGCGGCGGGCATGACGAACGCGAACAGACTCTCAACCAAATCCTCGTACAAATGGACGGTTTTGAAAGCAACGAAGGTATCATCGTTATGGCGGCGACCAACCGTGCGGACATTCTTGATCCCGCGTTGCTTCGTCCCGGACGTTTTGACAGACAAATTACGGTACACCTTCCCGACGTGAAGGGCCGTGAGCAAATCTTGAAAGTGCACGCGCGCAACAAACCGATGGCGGCGGACGTGAACTTTAAGACGGTGGCGCGTATTACTGCGGGATTTTCGGGTGTGGAACTTGCCAACCTTTTGAACGAAGCGGCGATTTTGGCGGCTCGTGCAGGAAAAAGCACCATCGGCAATCTTGAACTTTACGACGGTATCAACAAAGTGTTGATGGGCCCTCAGAAAAAGAGCCGCGTCGTTACCGAATCGGACAAACGTTGCACGGCATATCACGAATCTGGCCACGCGGTGCTTGCTTGTCTTTGCAAACATTGCGACCCCGTGCATGAAGTTTCGATTATTCCTCGCGGCAGGGCGGCAGGTTATACGATGACCAGACCGGAAACGGACGACAATGACGTTTCGTATAATAAACTCATCGACAATATTTGTATGTCGCTTGGCGGACGCGTCGCGGAAGAATTGGTTATTCAAGACGTAACGACGGGTGCGAGTGCGGACTTGCAACACGTATCCGACATCGCGCGTCGTATGGTGACGCAGTGGGGTATGAGCGACAAGCTTGGGCTTGTGGCGTATGACAGCGATCAACCCGTGTTTATGGGTATGGAATACGGTAATCAAAGCCGCGGCGGATATTCGCAGGAAACGGCGGCGGCGATCGACGCGGAAGTGCGCCGTTTGATTTCCGAAGCGCACGAACGCGCGACGAAACTCTTAAAAGAAAACCGTTCCATTTTGGACAATATGTCCCGTGTTTTGGTGGAAAAGGAAACCATTTACACCGAAGAAGTGCAAATGCTGATGAAGGGCGCGAACTGGAAAGAAGTCGTGGAGTCGATGGAAGGCAAGGAAGAATTGCACAAGACAAATCCTTTTGCAAACGCAACGACCCCGTCCAAGGAACACGTGGTAGCCGATGACGAACAGCCGATGGCAGAAACGGTTGTCGAAGAAACGGAAGACAAAACGGAAGAATGAGAAAAAACGGAGCTGTAAACAGCTCCGTTTTTAGCCTACATAAAAGGAGTAAATGATGAAACGTGTAAAACGCAGAAAAACGTTAAACGTGGATTATGAAAAAAAGACGGTGCGCGTGGGATTGATCGACGCGGCGACGACTGCGGAGGACTGGGATAAAAAAGAAATCCGTACCCGCGCGGCGTATTTTCTTTTGAACGGCGTGCCCGAATTTTCCGTCAATCAAACGGAGGGGGGCAGGTACGCGTTGCTTGCGGCGGAAAAGGATTTCCACGCGGCAAAATCGCTTGGCGCGACCGAATTGGAGGTACGCGTGTACGCGTTCACCGAGAAAAACGCTGAAACTTTTTCCATTATCGAACGCTTAAAAGAGGAAAACTTGGGCGCGATGGAGGAGGCGTATTTGATGAAACAGCTTGTGAAAGATTATCACTTTACGCAAGACGACGTTGCGGCGCTCATCGGGCGGTCCCGTCCGGCGGTAGCCAACACTTTGCGCCTGTTGACCCTTGCCCCCGAAGTGGTCGGGCTTGTGGAAAGCGGCCGTTTATCCGCAGGCCATGCCCGTACTCTTGTTCGCGTGCCGCAAAGTCAACAGTATGCCTTTGCGGAAGAAGCGTTGAAACGCGGGTATTCGGTGCGTGAAATGGAACGCGCGGTGAAGGCGTTTTTGACGCCTCCCGAAGTATTCCAACAGGAAAAAGAAGCGAAGGCGGCGGCAAAAAGCGCGGAACTGAAAGCGTTTGTCGAGCGTATGCGCAGTGTATTCCGCACCAAAGTGTCTTTGATAGGCAACGACAAAAAAGGCAGAATTTATATCGATTACTACACCCCCGAAGACCTTTATCGCTTTGAGGAGTTTTTGGATATGATCGAGAGTTTCGATCGCGATTGATATTTTACGGAAAAGAAAAAATCCGCTTCATACGAAGCGGATTTTGTTTTTCTTTTGCTTAGTCTGCAAGAATAAGATGTCCCTTTAACAGCATGTAAACAAAGTCAATTGCGCCAAGGAACCAGCCCCAACCGATGAACAAGAAAGCCAAAAATACAACGATGTGTACGATGTTTTTCGTTCTCAGCATAACGGACAGTCTGACAAGGCATTCACAAATCCAACCAACAAAAGGAAGGAGAAGGAGAATTGCTTTTACAAGCGTGGACTGTTGATTAAACCACTTATCGAAAGTCATAGTGCGGTACGCCTCCTTTTTTAAGATTACAATATTATTATATAATCCAAAATGTTTTTTGTCAACGGTTTTACGGAAAAATCTCCCCGATTTATTCTTCTTTTGTTTCGTTTGAAGGATTTTCCTCTAAAGGATCTTCGTTTTTTTGTTTCGGGTTTAAAAAGGAAGGCTCGGAAGGGTTATTTTTCGCGTCTTCTTTTTCTTGCGCCTGTTTAAAAATCAACATTAGCATGAAAAACAAGAGCGCGCCAAGCCCCAGCACGATTGCCCAAATATATCCCCATATCGCCCCTGCGGTCAAAGCAAACCCTAAACAAAGGGCGGCGAGAATGGTAAAAAATACTCTCAATTTCAAATACATATAATCTCCTTAAACCGCCGTTTGTTGTTCGGCGGATTGAAACAAGTTTAAAAACGGTCAAGCCGTATATAATATATATAATATTGTACACGCGCGCGCGCGAAAAGTCAAGAAAAATTCCGTCAGCGCTTTGATTTCCACCCGAAAATCAATAAAAAACGGTTGACAAAAGGAAAAGTAAGTGGTAATATAAACAAGCTGTCGCAGGACGAGCAGGAAAAAATAAAAACTTTAAAAAAAGATAAAAATTTTTAAAAAAGTTTGAAAAAATGCTTGACAAGGCAAAATAGTT
>JAFUIT010000050.1 GCA_017468345.1 Clostridia bacterium | reverse complement strand
GCCTCGATTTTTTCAATCTTTTATCTATTTTCGTAAGTGGTCAAACATGTGGTCAAGCCACTTATTTCGAACGTTTTGTGGAAAAGTATACCGCCCGAATTGTCAGGTTTTTCAAGGGGTTCAGCGATTTTCAAAAATCACTGCTTCAAGACCGGTGGCGGTGTCCCGAACGCTGCGCGCTACCAGCTGCGCTACGCCTCGAAGTTTTATGGTTTCTAATAGAAACGCATTCATTATATCAAATACATATTTAAAAGTCAAATCTTTTTTTGCTTTGTACAAAACTATTTTTTTAATTTTCTAAAAAAGACGATTGCATTTTTGTGAGAATTATAGTATACTTAAAAAAAAGGAGATTAGACAATGAATAATCGCATTCGGAAATTTTTTTGTATTACGGCAACTGCATTAGCGTGTGTGAGCACGTTTGGAAGTTGTTCGTTCCTTTCCGGTATTTTAAAGGACAGTTCACAGGAGGACGTGTATATGGCGGTGCGTACTTTAACTCCGTTGTCGCAAAAGACGGTATCGATCGCAAATGCGGAGGTTTCCGCTTTTGCAAAAGATTATAAAGTAGGGGCGGCAAATCAGTTTAACACCGGGAAAGATCATTTCACTATGAGAGGATTGCAACTCACTTGGGAGGCGGATAACGCGCCGAACTCGTACACGGTATGCCTCTCTGAAAGCAACGACCTCTCTAACGCGGCTGTTTATGAAACGACGGACACACAGTTACATATCGACGATTTGTTTGTAAATACGAACTATTATTGGCAGGTTACGGCGCATTACGACGGAGGAGATGAACAGTCGAAAATCGAACGTTTTATCACTGCGAATACGCCGCGCACGCTTGATATTGACGGAGTTTCCAACACGCGTGATTTAGGCGGGAAAAATCTTGCGACGGGGCAATTCCGTCAGGGAATGGTTTATCGCGGTGGAAAGTTGGATAATATTACCGAGAAGGGAAAGGCGTCGGCAAGGGACGTTTATGGGATCAAAACCGACCTAGATCTTCGCAATATGCAGGAGGGAACGGCGGGCGGCGTTTCACCGCTTGGCGAGGATATCCGTTATGTACACGTAAACGAATCGCCGTACTATCTTGGCGGGACAACGGGCATTGACGTCTCGAAAAATCAATCGATCATTGCAAAATCGATCAAAGTGTTTGCCGATAAAAGCAACTATCCCATTTACGTGCACTGTTCGCTCGGTCGCGATAGAACGGCGGCTGTGTGCATGTTGCTCGAGGGGTTGCTCGGCGTGAGTGAAGACGATATCAAAATGGATTATGAAATGTCGTTCTTCTCGGAAATGGGTTCTTTAGATGGGCAGACGGTCGATAGAATGATGAGTGTATTCACAAGCATGTGTCAATATATCTCGTTGCAAACGAGAGGGGATTTCAAAGAGGATTGCGAAAAATATCTTTTGGACGCAGGCGTTACCGCGGAGGAAATTGCAAGCATTCGCTCCATTTTAACGAAATAAAAAGCAAAGAAAAAACACGGCGAAAAGCCGTGTTTTATTTTTGTCGTTTTAAGCGTTTTCTTCCGCTAAAAGATCTTTCATCTCGTACATGCCTGCCGCCTTTTGCGGTAAAAATTTCGCCGCGCGGATCGCGCCGACCGCGAAAACACGCTTGGATCTTGCGCTGTGCGTGATGGTGATAATTTCATCTTCGCCTGCGAACATAACTTCGTGTTCGCCTACGATCGTGCCGCCGCGAACGGCATGAATGCCGATCTCGTTCTTTTCACGCGCGCCTACGATGCCTTCTCTGCCGCCAACGTAACGTTTTGCGTTGTCAAACGCTTCGTTTACCGAATCTGCCAGCATTAAAGCCGTGCCGCTGGGGGCGTCCTTTTTGAGGTTGTGGTGACGTTCGATAATTTCCACGTCATAGTGCTCCCCAAGCACTTGTGCCGCCGCTTTGACGAGTGCTTGCATCAGGTTTACGCCCAAGGAGAGGTTTGCCGTTTTGAAAATTGCGACTGATTTCGAATATTCTTTGATCAAAGCTTGGTCTTCCGCGGTGAAACCCGTGGAAGCAAGGACGATGCCGAGTTTGTGCGCTTTTGCATACTCTAACCGATCGACAAGCCCGACGGGGGAGGAAAAATCGATGATAACGTCCGCCTCCTCTTTTACGTCTGCAAAAGAAGTATAGACGGGGATACCGATTTCTTTGGGGTAAAGATCAACGCCGCAAACTGCCGTTGCCGCAGGGTCGTCTGCAAGCAAGGAAAGGACGTTGCCGCCCATTTTGCCGCACGCGCCGCAAATGATAATTCTCGTCCGTGTCATTATGCTTTACACTCCAAACCGAAATTTTTCATCGCGCAAAGCAATTTTTCGCGGTTTGCGTCCTCGATTTTCGTCAAAGGCGCACGGGGGATACCCGCGTTAAAGCCGAGGATATTCACCGCTTCCTTGACGGGAATGGGGTTGACTTCGACAAAGCAAGCGTTTGCAAGGGGCAACAACTTATCGTTGAGGGCGATTGCTTCGGCAAGTTTTCCTTCTTGAACCAAAGTGCAAAGCTGTTTCACTTCCTTGGGCGCGATATTCGAAAGAACGGAGATAACGCCTGCGCCGCCGCTTGCAAGAATGGGGAAGTTCAATGCGTCCTCACCCGAATAGACGTCGCATTTTTCGCGCACGAGGCGGAAGGTTTCCATAGTTTTACTCATGTTGCCGCCTGCGTCTTTGATGCCTGCGATGTTGGGAATTTCCGCGATCTTCGCCATGGTAGCGGGCTGAATTTCCACACCCGTTCTGCCGGGCACGTTGTAGGCGATGACGGGGATAGACACCGCTTCGCAAATCGCCTTATAATATGCAATCAAGCCGTTTTGCGTGCACTTATTGTAGTAGGGGGTAACGGCAAGCAAGCCGTCGCCGCCGAATTTTTCAGCCGCTTTTGCGGTCATGACTGCGTCCGCGGTGTTGTTACTGCCGCAACCGAAAATGACCTTTGCGCGGTGATTTACCTTTTTCACGGCATAATCCATCAAAATATGTTCTTCTTCAAAGGACATGGTGGAGGGTTCGCCCGTAGTACCGAGGAACACGATCGCATCCGTGCCGTTTGCGATTTGAAATTCGATCAACTCGCCGAGTACGTCATAATTTACGCCCGTTTCATTGAAGGGGGTGATCAGCGCCGTAGCGCTGCCGTTGAAAAATCCTTTCATAATCCTATTGTATGCTCCTTTTATTCTTCCTGTTCCGATTTAGTCAAAATACCCTTTCGCTGCAAGCAATTCCGCAAGCAACACAGCGCCGCCCGCCGCACCGCGAAGGGTGTTGTGGGAAAGTCCGACAAATTTATAATCGTACACGCTATCCTCGCGCAATCTGCCGGCGGTCACGCTCATACCGTTGCCTTCCATGCGGTCGAGTTTCGCCTGAGGGCGGTTGTCTTCTTCAAAATATTTAAGGAATTGTTGGGGGGCGGAGGGCAGGGAAAGTTCCTGCGGCGCGCCCTTGAAGTTTGCCCAAGCGGACAAAATTTCTTCCTTGGAGGGTTTATTTTCAAATTTTACGAAAACAGCCGCGGTATGTCCGTCGGAAACGGGTACGCGCAGGCATTGTGCAGTAATTACGGGTGCGTTCGCCGAAACGATCTCGCCGTTTTCGATGTGCCCCCAAATTTTCAGGGGTTCTTTTTCGCTCTTTTCTTCTTCGCCGCCGATGTAGGGGATTACGTTGTCGAGAATTTCAGGCATCGTTGCGAACGTTTTGCCTGCGCCCGAAATAGCCTGATAGGTGCAAACTGCCGCTTCCTTAATCCCAAACGCTTTCAAGGGGTGCAGCAGGGGAACGTAGGACTGCAACGAGCAGTTCGATTTAACGGCGATAAAACCACGTTTCGTGCCGAGGCGCGCCTTTTGCGCTGTGATAACCTCTATGTGATCGGCGTTGATTTCGGGGATGACCATCGGTACGTCCGCCGTGAAACGGTGCGCCGAGTTGTTGGAAACGACGGGCACTTCCTTTTTTGCGTACGCTTCTTCCAAAGCGCGCGTAGCCGCCTTGTCAAGGCTAACGGCGCAAAAGACAAAGTCTACCTGCGAGCCGATCGCTTCCATATCCTTTTCCGCGTCGAGCACTTTCATCCCTAAGTATCTTTCGGGGATGGGGCAATCGAACGCCCATTTATTGCCTACGGCTTCTTCG
>JAFUIT010000049.1 GCA_017468345.1 Clostridia bacterium | reverse complement strand
GGATACGGATACGCTTGTGTTCCAAATGAAAGATGGCTACACCTCTGATATGGGTGTCGGCGCAAGAATTGAATCGGGCGCAGAAATTCCGATGTTGGATGGCACGAAAAAGGTGACCAACGTAGTAAGAACCTTCTGGCAGACGTGGAGTGGCGATACTAACCCAATCGACAATTATACTGACGGATACAATGTTATCAATACAACGATTGCCAAGGTGCACCTTCGCGGTCGATTGAACATCGGTCTTGGCGAAGGCAACGACTGGATAAACGGTGTAGGGCGCACGCAAATTCTTCCTACGGAGGTTCCCGCGGCAGACGGTACAACGACGCATTCGTCTACCTATTGGCGTAAAATGCTTGCCTGCAATTTCCTCGGCAAGGTAAAATTGCACGTTGCCGCAACGGATACGTGGGTAACGCTCGGCAGTATCATGAATTATAATATGGAAGCGCTTCAGCTTTCGTACTACCTCAACGGTTGGGGTGAAACGGGCGGTACGATGCAGTTGGATATCAATACCGCTTACAACGGCACGACGGTTGATAAAATTTTATTTGAAAAGGGTTGCGAATTCCCCAGTTATAATTATCTGGGCAATGCGGACGTTCCTTATACGGTACACGTGTTGAACCAAAACTACCTTTGCACCAGTTTGGATATGTCGCAAGCGGATTGGGCTGTTAGCTTTAACTTTACCAACCCTCACAGGGTAACGTTCAATTATGCCAACGACGTTTTAGTAAACGACGGCGAAACGGTTGCATTCCCCGAAACTTTAAGCGAAACGAAAGCGGACGACGAATATAACAGCTACGAGTATAACTGGTTCTTAAACGGTGAACGTTACGATTTCTCAACGCCCGTAACGGGGGATATTAACCTGATTTCGGACGGCACCTTTACGGCAACGCCGAAAAAATACACGGTTACCTACTTAAACGAAGACGGCAGCGTTTATAAGACGGAGCAGGTGCCCTACGGAACGGCGTTTACGCCGACAGCCGTACCTGAAAAAGTCGGTGCGGACGCAGGCGTATGGATTTATGAAGGCGGGGATATCCCCACTACGATGCCTGCATACGATATTACGTTGCAAGCGTCGTATAACGCGAATTTCCATATAGAATTGATGCATTTCCGTTCAGAGGGGGAAGGTGCGGCTCAATGGATTTTGATGATGCCGAACGAAACGGATTACACGGCGGCGAATACATGGCCCGGCGCTTCCTTTGTGGACGGAACGAATATTTTAGACAATGTCACCGTCTATTTCAAGTACGGCGCATATTCCTTGCGCGACGTTTGGGACGGTGAAGGGCTTGCAACGAAGCTTTGGGGTGAAAGCAACGCGATTGCTTTCAGAATGAAGAGCGGTTTCCTTTCCTCGGAAGGCGTTGGTATTCAAGTAAAAATGGGAACGGAGTTCCCGATGTGCGACGGTACGAAGCCCAAAACTATGGAAACGAGAACGCTTTGGTCGAACGGTGACAATGGCAACGACGTAATTACAACCTATACGGACGGCTATAATGAAATCCCCGTAGACGTATCGAAGGTACATATCCGTAGCGAAGAAGGCGCAAGCTTAAAATATCTCTTGATCGGGCTTGGCGAAGGCAACGACTGGAACGATAAAGGCACAGCTTTACCTCCGCAGGCAGTTGGCGCGGATGGCACCGCAACGCACGCAAATGCCTATTGGCATAAGATTTATCTTTCAAACTTTATGAATAAAATCAAGCTGCACGTAGCGGAAACGGATACGTGGGTAGAGCTTGGCTCGATCGTGGATACGGCTTCTGCAGGCGGCGAAACGCAGGTATTGACGTTTAACGCTTGGGGCGAAAAGGGCGGCGTTGTTATCATTCCTATTGAAAACACTTACAACGGTACGACGGTTGACCGCATTCTCTTTGAGGAAGGCTGTACGTTACCTTCCTTCGATTTCACCGCAAACCACATGGCTTATACGGTGCAAGCAGTAAACGGGAAACAGATATTCGTCAGCAGCGATATGTCTCAGGCGCATTGGGCTGTAAGTTGGACTGAGAAACACGAGGTTACCTTCAACGGCGGTAACGGCGTTTTGGTAAACGACGGCGCGTGCGTAGACTATCCTGTCGATTTAAGCGAAACGAAAGAGGAAACGGAAGAATATTACTACATATATAATTGGTTCTTGGACGGCGAAATTTACGATTTCTCGACGCCCGTTACCTCGCACATGAACTTGACCTCGGACGGCACGTTTACGGCGGTGAAAAAACCCGTATATTATACGGTGACTTTCCAAGCCGACAACGGTACGGCAGACGTGACGGAAACGGTAGGAGAAGGCGAGCTTGCATCGCAACCCGCCGACCCTGCAAAAGAAGGCAGCGGATATAAATACGAATTTATCGGATGGTACAATGGGGATACCGTGTACGACTTTAATACGCCCGTAGAAGCCGATTTAACCTTGACTGCAAAATACCGTGTAACCAAATTGTTGGTGCTTTCCGATTTGCACGACGAAAACAACAGCGACGCAATCTTTAAAACGGGTGAAATCACGGTATTAAACGGAACTGCAAACAGACAAAGCGTTGCACCGATTGGGTATTATGCGGATTATGAAAGCTATCCCAACTTCGAGCTTTCGTTTGACTTGCAGTACAGCGTGGCAAGTACAGAAACTTATGCCGTTTACACAATTCAAATGAAATCGAGTAACGAGGCAACAAGCAACGCTCCTTTCTATTTGGGCTGGAAAGTTTGGTTCTACCGTCCGAACAACGCGATCTATTTTGAGTATTTACAATATGATGAAGCGGCGAGCACTGATGTGAGAAAACAAATAGGGACGGCGGTCAGTGATCTTACGCTTGCGCAAAGCACGACGTATTCGGCAAAGATCGGATATAAAGTGATCGACGCGGCAACGGGTACGGTAGAAATGTTCATCGTGATCGGGGATTGGAGCGATACCAAAACCTTCGAGTTGGGCGCGGAATATTTCGCAAACGCCGCGGCAAGCAACAGGATCCTGTTCAGCTCGGAAACGACCGACGGCACCGAGGCTCAATTAACCTTCGGCGACCCCGGTTTGATCGGTAAGGCGCGTCAAGACGTAACGTTGATGAACGGCACGGAAACGTTTGCAAGCGATAATGCCAACCAAATTATCCTTCCTTCGATCGATCCCGTGACTTCGGCGAGTGGTTTAACGCAGGTGTTTGTCGGTTGGACGACGGATACTTCTTTTGGCGAAGGGTACAAAGTTTATCCCGCAGGCTATAAATTGCAGTTAGAAGCCACTACGACGCTGTATGCGGTATGGATCGGCTTTGAAATGCAGGACGGCGCGGCGGTGCGTTTGGCGACGGATAGCAGCGGTATTCGTTTCTTGGCGAATATCGACAGCGCGACGTATCAAACGGGCGTAAATTTAAATTTGATTGCGGATATCGGTACGATCGTCGTACCTACGTCCTATCTTTCCAAGGTTGAATTCGTACACGGTAGTTTCTCCGCAAATTATTACTCTGAAATTACGAAGTCGAAAACGGAAGATGCGGATAAGGAATGGAAGTGGACGGAAGAAAACGGCGTCAAGACGTATGCGGCGGCGTTTATCGGTATCAGTGAAAACCAGTATGCGCGTACTTTGTCGGCGCGTGGGTTCTTGAAAATCAACTACACCAGCGGCGTAGGTTACGTTTATACGCCGTATAGCGAAGCGGACAACGCAAGAAGTATTTACCAGGTTGCGACGGAAGCGTTCAACGATACGAAAGAAGATTATACCGACCATCCGACGGTGTTGAAATACGTCAACAGCGTTGCGGACATCAAGCTGGATGAAAATATCGGCTTAACGAAAAACGGCGTGGGCATGTACGATTTGAGCGGCAGTTTGGATAAAGACACGTACACGTTTACCGTCGACGTAAACAGCAGTTCGGATACTTTGGTAAAGACGGCGATAATCAACGGCACGCGTTTGGTTGCGGGCTACGATAAAAACATCGCGATCGGCAATTACGTTTATAGTGTAAAGAATTATGCGTTGAGCGGCGATGGCAAAACCATCACGTTTACACTCGGCGCGGCGGAAACGTTGGAGGATAAATACAGCGATAGCTTGGTATATTTCCAAAGCTCGGACGCAGATTTGGATTTCTTCCTGAACGACTATTTTAAACGCCATGCAGGAAACGTATTTGAAGGCAACGTTGACCAAAAGGTATCCAGCGTATCGGCGGGTTTCACCTCGCAAGAATTCTTCTGGCAAGAATGGTTCTCGTTGGCATACTATCCCATCAGCAGTTTGCAGGACGGCAGTAACGACCGCATCGAAGGTTTGAGAGAAAAACTTTCGGGCGTACCCGTAGACGATTACGGTTACGTATGGCAAAACACGGATGCCGTTCGCGACGTTTATTCGACGTTGGCTACGGGTGAACACCGCATGGGTTGGCCTTTCCCGACCTCGGACCATACCATTTATACGATTACGGATAGCTATCTTTGGTATGACCATAATTATGAAACCACTTATTCGGCTAGTTGGGATTTCAATGGTGCGGATAGATTAAACGGTTGGACGAGTAACGTAAACGCAACCGTTGCAAACGGCTTGCTTTCGGGCAGCGTTTCGGGTCAAACGGAGGATATCACCTTTACCTCTCCTACGATGCATACATCTTACACGCAAGGCAACCCCAACAGCACCAGCAGTTGGTCGGATTGGAAGTATCAAACGACCTCGATGGTTGCGTATTACACGCCTCTCCTTGAACTTGACGTGCGTATCGACGATGCAAGCGGCGTAGAGGACATCGTGGTGGAATACACCTCGACGAAGGGCTCGGGCAGCGTTTCCGTCAACGAAAAGGCGTTTATCGAATATCCTTACGAGGGTAAATACGAACATATGCTGTTCCTTCCCATGTATGCGGAAACGAACTGGGGCGACGCAAAGGACACGTATATCACTTCGATCACAGTGAAGATCGTGATGAAGGACGGCGGTTCGATGACGGGCAACGTGGGCTTGAGCTACGTGCGCGGCGCATTTGATACCCGTCATTACGATAACGTTGCGCTTTTGATATCTTCGCTCCGTCAGGATTACGACTATACGAGCGATATTGATTACTTGAAGGAAAATATCACCCGCGCAAGAAAAGCCATCAACTTCTTGATGCAGGCGTACGACGAAGACAGATCGTTGATCCGCTCCGATTATTTGGTCGGTCACGACTCGGTTAAGGTCGGGGACAGAGCGCAGGACTTCGGAACTTCGATCGGTAACGGCTACTGGGATTGTTCCTTCATGCCGGAATACGATTTCCACACGAACACCTATTTCTATATGGCGTTGACCGATCTTGCGTATTTGGAAGGCATTTTGGAAAGCAAGGGTAACGTAGATAAGGCGGCGGCGACCGTCCTGACTGCGGATAGAAATTGTAATCACGGTACAAGCGCATACAATTACGATTCGGCAAGCTTGACGGCAATCGCAAACAAAGTACAAGCGGCTTTGCAAGCGACGACAAACGACAGCGATCATACGGGCTTCTGGGATGCAACGAAAGGTCGTTTCGTAGCAGGTTACAGCGAAGATGAAAGCAGATGGTACGATTACGGTTATCTTGCGTGGAACATCGAAGCCGTATATTACGGCGTGGCAACGGAAGAACAAGCCAAGCTGATTATGCAGTGGGTTAACGGTGAGCGCACCATAGATGGGGATACCTCGACGGGAGAAGATATTTACTTCTTCGAGCTAGCTCCCCGCACCACCACCTATCAAGGTACAAGCGCAACGGACGTTTCCGTTTACACGGGTTTCTACACGGGAGTAAACCAAACCTACGGCGTAACGCAATGTCAACACGGCGGTGCGATCATGTACACCAGTTACTACGACCTCATGAGCCGTATCGAAGTGTTTGGCGCGGACAATGCGTATGCGCGTTTACAGGCGATCCAAGCTTGGTATGAGGACATTTACGAATATTACACCACGAGCAACGCAGTCGAGACCCCCGACGATTTCTATTGGAGATACTATGAAAACAGTCAATGGGATTCCGGCGGCGACGGTGTTGGGGAATATTGGGCAGTGCAAAACGGTCTTAAAGGCATAGAGGAAAGAAGCGACGGCATAGGCAGCGTAGGCATCATCGGTATCGATGGGGAATTCCTCGAATCTATCTTGCCGATAGCGTCCGTCTATTACGGTTTCTTTGGGATCAACTCCGTAAACGGAAACGTTTTGCAGATCGCACCCAATCTTCCTGCGGCGCTTGAATACTGGACGACGGAAAACTTGGCTTACGGCGGTGTTATGTACGATTTGACGATTCGCAGCAACGGTTTGCAAATCAGCGCCGTCAGCGCGGAAGAAAAGGCAAAGGGCTTGACCGTTCAAGCTGTATTCAACGAACCGACGGCAGATTACGAAGTATACGTGAACGGGGTTACTACAACCGATTATACGGTAACGGATAACAAGATCTACGTAGACGTTGCGTTGGATAACGTGATCGTGGAAGTTAGATAAGGAGGAAAATCATGAAAAAGATATATGAAAGGGTAGAAATTCAGTTGATTTTCTTCGGTAAAGAAGACGTTGTGCGGACTTCTCAAAACGATAATCTCGGCACGTTGCCCGATTTTCCTGAAAATCCTGAAAACTTTACCAATTAACGAAAATGGGCTATGCGACCGCAAGTTTGCGGTCGCATAATTCCACTATGGAAAAAAATGCCAAAAAAATTAAAGAAAGAGACAAAAACAAGCTTTTTTTCTAAAAAATATTGCAACTCAGTTTAAAATATGATATAATCTGAAAAAAGGGGGAAAAGGGGATGGCAGAGAAAGGATTGTATTTGCCCGAAGCGGACGTAGCGAGGCAAATTTACATAAAAGAAGACCCCGAGTTGGCGACGGTCGGGCATTTCCACGAAGGGATCGAACTGGTTGCTATTTTGGAAGGGGAAGTAGAGGCGTATCACTTGATGCGCAAGGAAACGTTGCACGTTGGGGAAATTTTTTTCGCGGACAGCTTTGAATGTCACCATTATAAAAAACTTACGCCCCAAATACGTGCAATCGTCATCGTGCTCAGTAGTGATTATACAGGCCTGTTCCGTGAACTGTACGCGGGCAAAACGTTCCCGTTCTTTATGAAGGACACAGATAAAAACGCCGAAATCATCGCGTTGATGACACAATGGCTGAATGAAAAGGAAAAGACCTTCATGCGGAACATGGGGTATTGCAATTTACTCCTTTCCAAAATCGTGGAATGTTACGATTTGGAAAAACGGGAGGAAAAGAAGGACAAAAACGTCAGTTTGAAATTGCTGAAATACATCAACGACCATTACGTGGAGGATATTTCGCTGACGCAGGTTGCCAAGACCATCGGATACAGCAAAGAATACTGCTCGAAAATATTTTCCGAAGTGGTGGGAATGGGGTTCCGCGATTATTTGAACTTCTTAAGAATGCGAAAAGCGGACGAGTATTTTTCCATGAAAAAGGAATTGAAAATGACCACTACCGAAATCGTATATAAATGCGGTTTTAACAGCACGGCGACTTTTTATCGCGCGCAAAAAGCATTAAAAAATAGAAATATTAAAATTTGAAGCGAATCATTCATAAAATGATATTGATTTTGAAATATTGATAGTTATATACTATAACTATGAGGTAATAGAAAAAAGATTTTAAACGTTATTGAGGAGATAAAAAAAGTATGGAAAAGAAAATTTTGACCGTATCCATCATCGGTTTGGGCGGCAGAGGCGGCGAGGCGTATGGACGCTATTTGATCACGCAGAAGGAAAAATTCAAAATCACACATATTTGTGATATTAACCACGTTCGTTTACATAAATACGGGGAAACGTTCGACGTAGCGGAAGAAAACCGTTTCGACGACGAAGATAAATTCTTCGAAAAGAAGTGGAGCGACGTGCTGTTTATCACAACGCAAGACAGAATGCACGTGCGTATGGCGAAAAAGGCGTTGGAGCTTGGTTACGACATCGTTTTGGAAAAACCCATTTCCGACGACGTGGAAGAACTGCGCGAGCTGTCCCGTTTGGCGCATGAAAAGCAGAGAAAGATCATGGTATGCCACGTGTTGAGATACACGGTTACGATGAGAAAGCTGAAAGAAATTTTAAACAGCGGCGCCATCGGTAAGTTGGTTTCCATCGACCATACCGAAAACGTCGTATATTGGCATGAAGCGCATTCCTACGTAAGAGGCAACTGGAGAAACAGAAAGTTTGCGACTCCGATGATCATGGCGAAATGTTGCCACGACCTCGATTTGTTGCAGGATTTCGTGGGCAGCAGATGCAAATCGGTTGCGTCCATGGGTAGCCTTGCATACTTCAAACCGGAATTTAAACCGGAAGGGGCGGCGGATAGATGCGTGAATTGTAAATACATCGATACCTGTACGTACAGCGCGAAGAAAATTTACGTGCGCGGCTGGTATAACGTAGGAAAACCCTTGAACATTTTCCCGTTCAATCTGATCACGGACGCATATCCCACCACGGAAGAAGCGTTGACGGAAGCAATCACGACCGGCCCTTACGGCAGATGCGTATTTGCCTGCGACAACGACGTAGTGGACAACCAAACGGTGATTATGCAGTTTGAAAACGGCATCACGGCAACTTTGAAGATGGAAGCGTTTGTAAAGAACGGCGGCAGAGATATCCGTTTCTTCGGTACGGACGGCGAGTTGGAGTTGAGCGAGGCAAACGGCACGATTACGTTGAAAGACTACCGCGGTGCGGATACGGTTTGGAAGATTACCGATCTTACCGACGATTTGGAAGGACACGGCGGCGGCGATCACCGTATGATCGACGAATTGTACGATATTATGACAGGTAAAAATCCGCAGGTTGCGACCTCGATTGACGAATCGATCGAAAGTCATTATATGGCGCTTGCCGCGGAAGAATCCCGTTTGGCGGGCGGTCAGCTTGTACAAATCGAAAAATACCGTGGGTAAAAAATAACAGTAAAAAGAAAGAAAATACCATTGAAAAGCAACGCCGCGCGTACTATAATTTTGAAATATAGGCAAAAATGGCGGCGAGGTAAATAGAAAAAAGGAGAAAACTGATGAAAAGACAAGGATTTTTACATAAAATTCTATTGACTGTTTTTTCATTGCTGTGTTTTACTTTCGCTTGTTTGGGGATCTGCGTCGATGCAGTTGCACAGGCGGCGGAAGGAAATATTCCCTCCACCATAAAACAGATAGAGGTAATAAACAGCGATAAGACGGTCATTTTCTCTTTGAGCGAAACGGATTATATCACTTCGCCCCTGCCCGAATCCATTACCGACGTGGCGCAGTATAAATGGGTGGATGCGTTAGCGTATGAAGATAGACAAAATTACAACGTTTGCAACGCTGTATTAGAACTCAATTTAAACGAGTTTAATTACGCGGACTATATTTTGGTGGACGGCGTCGCGGTCAAAAATTACAGTCATATCTTGATGGCAAATAAATTTCAAAGGGTCAACGGGTTGGGGATCACCTTTACCGACGACGTTTTGACGAACGCGACGGAGATCGAGCTGAAAGCAGGCTGTACCATTCCTACCCTTGCCCGTTCGTATTTCGGCGTAGAGGAACAATCCGCAATCGTTATTGAGGAAGATACTCTTTTCCGCAAGCACAACGGCGTATGGGCGCTTGCATACCGTTTCAGCGGGTATGAAGCGGGCGTTGTATACGACGCGAGCGAACAGTATTTTTACGGCAGACCCGTAGACAGTAATTTTAAGGGCCATTTAGAAGCTCCCACCTGCCAGTTTTCCAGAAATTATGAAGCGGTCGGAGATTACAATTACGTGCTTGCCTCGACGAAGGACACCGTAAAGGGAAGCT
>JAFUIT010000048.1 GCA_017468345.1 Clostridia bacterium | reverse complement strand
GTGATTTCACGGAAATAATGCTCCTGTATTTTCAACACCGTTTCTCTGCCGTTTTCCTGTGCGAGCGTGTCTTCCACACCCACCGCCGTCAAACCCGTCTGCGCGTAGAGTAAAGCGTAATCTTCCGCCGTTCGATCGGTTTTTTCCAGCAGCGCGCTTATGTCCTGTTTCTCGTAATCGGGATACCAGTTCTCCCAGCGCGAAATTTGATAGCGTACGCCTAAACCAAACGCGCCCAGCACCGCCAAAAGCACGAGCAAAACGGCAATCGCCACCGCCCAGCCTTTATGCAGTTTTCTACCGACCGTTTTTGTCATTACGCTACGTTGTTCCGTCCTTTATATCGTATAGTTCCTTGCGCCGAAAATCGTCGAGCCAACGCGGATCACGTTGCTCCCCTCTTCCACACAAAGTTTATAATCGCCGCTCATACCCATCGAGAGATACTCCACCGCCGCCGACTGCGTTTTCGCCCAGTCGAACAACGAACGCATTTTTCTCGTCAACGCGCGGAGCATATCTTCGTCATCGCTATCGGGCAGCATCGCCATAAACCCTTTTACGCACAGCCCGTCCATCTGTGATACGCGCGCGAACACGTCCTTTGCCTGCTCGTACGCGTACCCACCTTTCGTTTCTTCGTCACCGATATTGATCTGCAACAAAATATTCGATACGATACCGCGCGAGAGCGATTGCTTTGCAAGCGCCTCGATCAGCTCGTCGCGATCGCAGGAGTGATACAGCTCCACTTTGCCGATTAAATACTTGATTTTATTTGTCTGCAAATGCCCGATAAAATGCCGTGCACAGGGCAAAAGCAATTCGTTCTTATCGCGAAATTCCTGCGGTTTATTTTCTGCCACCGCATCCACGCCCCCCTCAATCGCGTTATTGATACGTTCCGCGCTCTGCGTTTTCGTAGCCGCGACCAACAACACCTTTTCACCAAAGGGATTGCCCTGCGAAAGCTCCGCTTTGATTTCCTGTACCCTTGCAATAATCTTCGTTTTTTCCATAATCTTTGCCCTTTTTTTATATTTCTAACCAAGTATAACGTTTTTGCGCGATTTTGTCAATCGCACCGAGCATTTTTCACCCAAAATCCCCCCAGAAAATAAAAAAAATGCCGCATTATCGATTTTTTGCATTAAAACTATTGATTTTTTTGAAAATAGGCGTTATAATTGAAATACTATATTGATTTGTCAGGAGTAATCAATAATTCAAATGAATACCGAAGAATTAAAAACATTTATCTTTTTGTCGAAGGTGAAGAATTTCACGTTGGCGGCTGAACAGCTCTTTATCGCGCAATCGACGGTCACCAACCGTATCAGCGAACTGGAAAAGGAAGTGGGCAAAAAGCTCTTTACGCGCGGCTCGAAAACGGTAAAACTCACCGAGGCGGGCGAGATTTTCCTGCGCTATGCAGAGCGCATTTTGGAGTTGCAAAGCACTTCTATCGAAGAGATGAACGCACTCTCCGCGCATAGCCGTAAATTCCTAATCGGCGCAATCAACGCCACCTACGAAATTTACGTAAAACCTCTGGTGGACGATTGTTTGAAAAATAACTCTGTCACTTCCATCAAGGTAATGTTGGGGCACTCGCTCGATCTCATACAGCAGCTCCAAGACAATATGCTGGATATGGTGTTCTCGGCGATCCCGTTAAAACGCTTGGGTTATGCGTGCGACGTGTACGACGTCGATCGCGTAGCGCTCGTTTGCAAAAAGGGCATGAGCGCATATCCCGACGGGGTGACAAAAGAACAGCTCTCCAAGCTCCCCTATCTGATGTGCGATTTCACGTTGAACGAGGCAGGCGTATTTATCCGCTCGCTTTTCCCGAAAAATCATATCTTCCGTCTGGACGTCGATAACTCGTCCAAGCTACTCCCGTATCTCGAAAACGGGCTGGGCTATTCTTTCCTGCCCTACAAGCTGGTAAAGGACAAGCTGGAAAGTGGCGAACTGGAAGAAGTTCCCCTCAAAGATTTCACCGCACCAAACGTCACCACCTATCTCATTTACAGACAAGAATACGACATCAACCGTTTCTTGCAAAATAAATTCGACGAATAACCTATACATACGAGAACGGCTCGTCCATTGTGGACGAGCCTTCTTTTTGTTATCTTCCTTTTATTTATCCCCGAACGCCCACTCTAACACGCGTTGGATCTTTTCGTCCCAGTACGACCAAGTATGAATACCGGGACTTTCTTCGTACGTGTAATCGTAATCGAGCTGTTGCAAATGATTGCGGAGCTTTACATTGTCCTGATAGAGAAAATCTTCCGTGCCGCAAGCCATATACAGACGCGGTCTGTTCGGGTCTTTTTCGTACTTTGTGGAAAGCGCAAACAGATCTTCGTCATCGGAAAGATACTTATCTTTCCCGATTCCGTTCGCGATGGTGTCCTTAAACAACTCCGTGCGAATATCAGCAACGGAGGACAGCCCTGCCGCCGCACAAAACGTTTTATTTTCGCGGAGCGCTAATTTCAACGCGCCATAGCCGCCCATCGAGTTCCCTGCGATCACGCGGTCTTCACGCTTGTCCGAAACTTTAAAAAATTCGCTCATACGCGCAGGCAATTCCTTGGCGATATAATCGTAATACGCCTGCCCGTTCTGTTGGTTCATATAAAAACTTCTGCCGCCGCTGGGCATCACCACGCAAATCCCGTAATCGGTGGCGTACCGTTCGATCGACGTTCTACGCAGCCAAATGGACTGATCGTCACTCAATCCGTGCAAAAGATACAAACAGCGGTATTTTTCGTTCTTCGCGCCGTTTTCCACGCCAATTTCGCCCACCGTATCGCGCTGGGGAATTACCACTTCGACTTCCGTATGAATGCCGAGAGATTTTGCAAACAAGTGCAGTTGCACCAAAGCCATAACGTTCTCCTTTCTGTCCGCCGCACGGACACTGTGAATATACCTATATTATATACTCTGACGACGTACCTTGTCAAGTGGATCAAAAAAAATGTTTACGGAATATTTTCTCTGTTATTTT
>JAFUIT010000047.1 GCA_017468345.1 Clostridia bacterium | reverse complement strand
GTCATACCGCCAAGCGAACAAAAGGTCATGACGATCAGAGGCAAGGCAAAATGATACAGCTTATCCAAAAACGCGCGAAAGCCCGTATAATCCTTCCCCACCGACGACATCCCCGACACGGGGAAAACGTCCAACTGTACGGCAAACAGCCAAATAAACAGGATCGCCGTAATGAACACGGGCATACTGTAACCGACGATCGTACCCACTTGCACGGCAACGTCCCGTTTACTCCCCTTGCGCGCGGCGCAAAAAATACCAAGCGGAATGGTGATCGAAAGCGCCGCCGCCGTCGCGAACAAGTTTAAAAATACAGTATTGAGCAATGGCTCTTTTACCACTTCCGCAACCGCCTTGCCGTAAACGACGGAAGTGCCGAGATTGCCCTGCAACAAGCCGTTATATTCCCCGCTGTAAAAGGGCGCGAACCCAAGCCAGCGAAAATAACGCGTAAGAATACTGCCGTCCAAGCCGTACCGCCTTTGCCAGTATAGATACCGTTCGGCATAAACGAGGTTTTTGTTGGCGGCGATTTCTTGCATCGCCATGTCCGCCGCCTTATCCACGGGCAACATATTGTATACTACAAAGACAAGAAAGGACAGCAAAAATAACACCAACAAAATATACAAAATGCGTTTGAAAATATATTTAGTCATAAAAATCCGCTTCGTCGCGCAAGTAATTCGTACTGTAATTGTCAAACATCGCAGGATCGATCGTCCACGAGAAAGACTGGTCGTATACCGCGGAAGTAAATCCGGTCGCGAAATTCACCGCTCCAAACCGCGCTTTGGTAAAACCGTAAGAGGGCATTTGCGAATATTCGCCGTACAACGCCGAATTCATATCCCCCGAAGTATACGTGATATACGCGCCGATCTTCGCACCGGCGTTGTCATTGTTTTGCCAAGCCGTAATCAGCTGATCGGTAACGGGGTTGGGTTGCGTGCCCATCCAGTTGATCACAAGGGGCATATAATACTCCCCGTCCACTTTCACCGTTTTATATTTATTATCCGTCGAGGCAAATGCAAGGTTGTTGTAGGTCAACTCGTACCCAGACAGTTTTTTATACCGCACGCCTTGTCCTTCGACGTAGTCGCCGCCGTCGGCGTTATAGACCCAACCGCCTTGTGTCAGTTCTGCTTTCGCCTTTTCCACGCTGTATTCGTACGTGTTCAGCGTCAAACGATCCTTGGTGGCAAGATACGCCGCCGACCCAACGTAATAAGGCGCGTGTACAACGCTGCCGTAACCGCCCGTAAACGTTTGTGCAAATTCGTCACGGTCGATCGTGTGCATGACCGCGCGGCGCACTTCCGCAAATTGCGTCGGGCCAAAATCGCAACGGAATGCAAGTTTCCCATATCCCGCCCGATCGTAATGCGTTTCTTTAAACTGCACGTTATCTACAAGCGCAAGCGCCGCACGCGTTTCCTCGCCGCCCGTGATCGACGCCAAGACGTCCACTCTGCCTTTTTTCAGCTGGTCGAGTTGCGTTTCGGGAATGATTTTCACGTAAGAAATCCTTTCGATCGTCGCTTTTCCACGATGATCGCCTTTATATAAGGAATTGCGCTTTAAAGTCGCCACACGGGTCGCCGCATCGTAATTTTCCACGTAATACGGCCCGGAATAAGGAAAATCTGCGGCGTTGACGTTGGCTACGTTTTGCGCGATTTGCCCAGCCATCACGTAGGTGGAAATGCCGTTCTTTTCCGTCTTTTCATAAAAGCCTTTTTCTATATACGCGCCCTGTCCGTCATCCTTCAACGCGTACCTGCCCCCGTACAACGACATCGGCACGGGAGTAAAAGCGCCGTAACGGATCGCGTAGTAATAATCGGCATATTCCGGTTTGACCGTGACGGAAAAACTGTATTCGTCCAAAAGACGAACACCCGAAAAAGGCACGGGATCGCCCTCCCCTTCGTAGGCATTGAACGCCTCATATCCTTGCAAAGTCAGCCCCGATGCGTCGCTGGCGCCCGCCTCTTTCATCACTTTACTGCTGCCGACAAGCACGCCGATCAAATAATTTTCCGCCCGTATCTTCGAGCCGTCCGAAAAGGTCAAATCGTCCGCGATACGCACCGTGAAAGTTTTTGTACCGTCCTCGTTTTCCCGTTCGCTGTGTTCCCGAACAATACTGCTGTCCGCCCACTGATACGTGCCACCCATGTCCGAGATGACGGTTGAATAACCGCTGGTCAGCGTTTCAATGGCAAGGTCGGCTGCGCCCGGTGCGGATTTACCGAAAGCGGAGTTACGGAACATCCCCGAAAGCTCGGTATTGCTACCCAAAATCACCGAACTTTCCCCCGATACGCTCGCCCCGACGATCGCGTCCGTTACGCTCCAGTACGGACTGGTTTCCAAACGGCTGATTTTCGCATTGTATACGTCGTAATACTGGTTGGAATACAACGGCACTTCGGGCGCGAGATAATTCCAACGCTGAATATACAGCCGCCACCACTCGTTATACACGTCCTCCGCCGTCGCAAACTTGCCCGTGGGACGAGTGTTATACACCATCGCCATCGATAAAAAGTCAAGCCCCAGCTCGTATTCTTTCCCGTCCACGGTAGCGTATGCCAAACCGTCCTTTTCCGTCACCATATCCACCGTAACCTGTTTCCCGATTTCGCCGTATACCGAACGAAAATCCGTCCTCGTCACTACGTCGTTTAAAAGCGCCTCGTCCGTGTTCTTTTTACAAGCGCAAAAAAAGCTGCCGCAAAATGCGAGCGCAAGCGCCGCTGTCAAAAATTTTTCCTGTTTTCTCATATTTTTCAGTTTGCCCCTTCTCCGCTTTTTTATCCCTCCTCACTAAAAAACACTTGACGAAATACCCTTTCCGTGCTATACTAAATCCAAATCAATTTATATTGTCGCGCACGCGCATACGGAAAACCCTCCGCTAACACATCTACGCGCCGCGAAGGAGGATGTTTTATGGCAAATCATCAGCAAAAAATCGAAACGACCTGTGTACAAGGCGGCTATACGCCCGGCAACGGCGAGCCCCGCCAAGTTCCCATCATTCAAAGCACTACGTTCAAATACGCAACCAGCGAGGATATGGGAAAACTGTTCGATTTGGAGGCAAGCGGCTACTTTTATTCCCGTTTGCAAAACCCCACCTGCGACACCGTCGCGGCGAAAATTTGCGCTTTGGAAGGCGGCACGGCGGCGATGCTTCTTTCTTCCGGTCAGGCTGCAAACTTTTTCTCGATTTTTAATATCGCGACCGTAGGCGATCACGTGATCTCCTCGTCGTCCATTTACGGCGGTACGTTCAACTTGTTCGCGGTAACGATGAAAAAAATGGGGATCGAGTTCACCTTCCTTTCCCCCGATTGTTCGGAGGAGGAATTGAACGCGGCGTTCCGTCCCAACACCAAAGCGGTGTTTGGGGAAACGATCGCAAACCCCGCATTGACCGTTTTGGACATTGAAAAATTTGCAAAAGCGGCACACGCGCACGGCGTTCCCCTCATCATCGACAACACGTTTGCGACCCCCGTCAACTGCCGTCCTTTCGAGTTCGGCGCGGATATCGTGACCCACTCCACCACCAAATACATGGACGGTCACGGCGTAGCGGTCGGCGGTTGCATTGTCGATTCGGGCAACTTTAACTGGCTTGCAAACGCGGAAAAATTCCCCGGACTTTGCACGCCCGACGCGAGTTACCACGGGATCACTTACGCGGAAAAATTCGGTCAAGGCGGCGCGTTCATCACGAAAGCAACGGCGCAGTTGATGCGCGATTTCGGTTGCACGCAATCCCCTCAAAGCGCATTTTACCTCAACCTCGGTTTGGAAAGTTTGCACGTGAGAATGGAACGCCATTGTCTTAACGCGCAAAAGATTGCCGAATATTTGGAAGCGAACGAAAATATCAGCTGGGTGAATTATCCCGGCTTACAGTCGAATAAATATTACGATTTGGCGCAAAAATATATGCCGAAAGGCACGTGCGGCGTCGTCAGTTTCGGCGTAAAAGGCGGTAGAAAGGCGGCGGAAAAATTCATGAAAGCCCTTCGCATCATCGCCATTGAAACGCACGTTGCGGACGCGCGCAGCTGCTGTTTGCACCCCGCAAGCGCGACCCACCGTCAAATGAACGAGGAAGAATTGATCGCGGCGGGCGTACCCGGCGATTTGGTTCGCCTTTCCTGCGGTATTGAAAATTACGAAGACCTTATCGCAGACATTGAACAAGCTCTTTCCACTCTTTAATAACACGCGGCGTCCATGCCGCAAAAAGGTGACGTTATGCCTATTAAGATACCCAACAACTTACCCGCAGTGAAAACGTTAGAAGGCGAAAATATTTTCGTCATGACGGAAACGCGCGCGATCACGCAGGATATCCGCCCTTTGCGTATCCTGATCTTGAATTTAATGCCGAAAAAAATCGAAACGGAAACGCAGTTTGCCCGTCTTTTGGGGAATTCTCCCCTGCAGGTGGAAATGGAGTTAATCCATACCAAATCCCACCAGTCGAAGAACGTCGCGGAAGAACATTTGCTTGCGTTTTATAAAACGTTCGACGAGATCAAGGATCAAAAATTCGACGGTATGGTCATCACGGGCGCGCCCGTCGAACATATGCCGTTTGAAGAAGTCGAATACTGGCAGGAACTTTGCGAGATCATGGAATGGAGCAAAACGCACGTACACAGCACTTTCCACGTATGTTGGGGAGCGCAGGCAGGGCTTTACTACCATTACGGCATCAATAAACAGGAAGTCCCCTCGAAAATGTTCGGCGTTTTTCCGCATACGGTAGAATACAAACAATCGATTTTGTTCCGTGGGTTTGACGACGTGTTTATGGTACCGCAGTCCCGCCACACCACCGTTTTACGGGAGGATATCGAAAAGGTGAAAGAGTTGAAAATCCTTGCGTCCTCGAAGGAGACGGGCGTTTACGCAGTTTCCACCAAAAACGGCAGACAAATTTTCATCACGGGGCATTCGGAATACGACGCGGATACGCTGAAGAACGAATACCTGCGCGATCTTTCGCAGGGTAAACCGATCGCCGTGCCGAAAAATTATTTCCAAAACGACAATCCCGAAAATCCCCCGTTGGTTTCTTGGCGCGGGCACGCACATTTGCTGTTTTCCAACTGGCTGAATTATTTTGTATACCAAAGCACACCTTACGATATCGATAAAGTAAAGGCGCAAAAATAATTTCAACGCATACCTGGGTGGTTTGTTTCAAAATCGGATAAGGAGGAAATTCTATGAAAAAATTTATAAAAAACGCAGTTCTTCCTTTATCGGCGTTATTACTTTTCGGCGCAAGCGGTTGCGGTTTTAAAGAAAAAACAGTCACCGCTGAAGAACTGTCGAAAGATTACGTTCGCTCCGTAACGGAAAACGTAACCGTTACAGACGATTTTAAAACGAAGTTCACCGACTTTTCTTTGTCCCTTTTTCGGGAAACGGTCACCGAAAACAACGCAAACGAATTGCTTTCCCCTTTGTCCGCGGCTTTGTGCCTTGCCCTCATCAACAACGGCGCAAACGGCAATACCCGTACGCAACTGGAAAGCTTATTCGGCATGAAAACGGACGAGTTAAACCGTGCTTTGTACGCTTACACTTCTTCCCTTTACAGCGGAGAAGATTGCAAGCTGAGTTTGGCGAACTCCATTTGGATGAAAGACCACGCGTTGAACGTAAACCCCGCCTTTTTGCAAGCGAATGCCGACTGGTATAACGCGCAGGCGTACTCCGCACCGTTTGACAGCACTACAATAGAGGATATCAATAACTGGTGTTATAACAAGACCACGGGAAAAATCGATAAAATTATCAACGAAATTCCCCCGATGACGGTCATGTACCTCATCAACGCGGTCGATTTCGACGCAAAATGGCACACGAAATACGAGCGTGAAGATATCGAAAAAGGCACGTTCCACAATTACGACGGCGGAACCAGCGAAGTGACTCTGCTCCATTCGGAAGAAGCTCGTTATTTCATAGATGACAATTCAGTCGGATTCACCAAATCGTATAAGGGTTTGGGTTACCACTTTATGGCGCTTTTGCCCGACGAAGGCGTGGATATCTACGAATATATCGACAGCTTGAACGGGGAAAAATGGGCAAATTTGTGGGCGAAAGCGGACATCAACAGCCCCGATTACGAATACCGCGAAGTACACGCGCGTATCCCCGAATTTAAATACGACGCGGAACTTTCCTTGGTAAAAACTTTGCAGGCGATGGGCGTGACGGATATGTTCTCGCAGGAAAACGCTGATTTTTCGGGCATCGACAGCACGCAACAATTATACTGCGATACCGTAAAGCAAAAAGCGATCATCGAGTTGGACCGAAACGGCACGAAAGCGGCGGCAATTACTTGGGGCGCTATGAAAGGAATGTCGGCGGCGCCTACTGAACCGTTGTATATCACTCTTGACAGACCGTTCGTTTACGCGATCATCGACGACGATAACCATTTACCCATCTTCTTAGGTGCGGTAACAAATCTTTGATAAAATAAAAAAACCGACCGTTCTCAAACGAGAACGGTCGGTTAATTTTTACCTTTTACATAACGCCGAATTTTTGCAATAAGCCGATGACGAACAGCGCCGTGATCATCAAGGGCAACACGTAGGTCATGTACACGCGCATCCACTTTTTCACTTTAAAGCCCTTACCCGTGTTCGCTTCCTTTTCGAAATTATCCCAGCCCCAGCCCTTTTTCCAAACGCAGAACAGGACAAATACAAGCGCGCCGACGGGTAACAAAATGTTGCTGACGATAAAGTCTTCCCAGTCCATGATATTCATGCCCAAAGGCGCGAAATCCGCCCAAAGGTTAAACCCGAAAATGCAAGGCAACGAAAGAATGGATAATGCGATACCGTTGATCACACACGCCTTCACACGGCTCCAACCGAATTTTTCACAGCAGCAAGCAATGATCAATTCAAACACGCCCAACACGGTCGAAAACGCCGCAAACAACAGGAACACGAAGAACAAAGTCCCCCAAAGCTGTCCCAAGGGCATATTGTTGAAAATGTTGGGTAACGTTACAAAAATCAAGCTTGGACCTTGTCCCGTTTCTCCGCCGCCGAATGCGAAACATGCGGGGAATACGATCAACCCCGACGTGATCGCCACGAAAGTGTCCAACAACGCGACGTTGACCGCTTCGCCCATCAAAGCGCGTTCCTTATTGATATAACTACCGAAAATCGCCATTGCGCCGATCCCCAAGCTCAAGGTAAAGAAGGCTTGCGTCATCGCCGCAACAATGACGTTGCCGATCCCAGCTTCCACCATTTTATCGACACTGGGCACAAGGTAGAATTTCAAGCCTTCCCCGGCCCCCGGCATACAGCAGCAATATACGGCGATCACCAACATCAATATAAGCAGTGCAATCATCATGACCTTCGTCACGCGTTCTAACCCGTTTTTGACGCCAAACCCGCACACAACAAATCCTGCCACCACGATAAACAAGGTACAAATGACCATCGCGAGCGGATTGCCCAATAAATCATTTTGAAATGCCGAGCCCACCTCCGTCGGGGCTAAGTTGGATAATTCGCCAAACATAGTTGCCTTCATATAATACAGCATCCAACCTGCGACCACGCAATAGAACATCATTAAAAGATAGTTTCCAATCAACGCCGCCCATCCGTGAAGGTGCCATTTTTGTTTGGGCTTTTCAAGCTGTTGATAAAGCAATAACGGACTTTTCCCGCTTGCGCGCCCCAAGGTAAATTCCATGGTCATAACGGGTATGCCCATCGTGACCAAGAAAAATAAATAAATCAGCACGAAAAATCCACCGCCGTATTGACCGACCATGTACGGAAATTTCCATACGTTGCCGATCCCGATCGCGCAACCTGCGCTGATTAGGATAAAGCCCAAACGGCTGCCCAACTTTCCTCTGGGCTGTTCGTTTACCGTTGCCATTTCTTCCATAAAATCACCTCTTTACAATATCTTTGATCACTTCGCTTGCAAGGATAAGTCCCACCGCCGACGGCACAAACGCCACACTGCCGGGAATGGTTTTTCCGCTTTCCTTATCCGTCAAAGACGAAGGCAAAGGTTCTTCCTTTGAATAGACCACTTTTACGTGTTCTATTCCCCGTTTTTTTAACTCTCTACGCATCACACGCGCCAACGGACACACGCTGGTTTTTGTGATGTCCGCCACCTCAAAAGCCGTCGGATTTAGCTTGTTGCCGGCACCCATGGACGAGATGACGGGTACGTTTGCACGTTTTGCCTGTTCGATGAGCGCTATTTTTCCGCTGACCGTATCAATCGCGTCCACCACGTAATCATACTGCGAAAAATCGAACGCTTCCGCCGTTTCGGGCAGGTAAAACACGTTGTGTACGCGCACGTCGATATCGGGATTGATATCCTTCGCGCGTTCCGCCGCGACCTCCGTTTTCAGCCGTCCCAACGTCGAATGCAACGCAATGATTTGACGATTGATATTCGACAAACTGACCGTATCCTTATCGATAAGGTCGAGCGCGCCCACGCCGCTTCTTGCCAAAGCCTCCACAACGTATCCGCCGACGCCGCCGACGCCAAAGACCGCCACGCGGGCTTTCTTTAATTTTTCAACCCCTTCCTCCCCAAGAAGAAGGGCTGTCCTCGAAAAAATCATACGATCACTCCCCCGACGTTTTCCACGGCTCGGGCATTATTCGGTTTACCGCAAACCACTCGGTGTCTTTAAACAAAATATTGTTGTTGGAACAGTTGATGCTGATTGTATCTTCCCGCATCCATACGACAATGTTACCGTTCATCGATTGATAGCCTTTCGCATCCTCCGAAACAACCGTAGTCACGTACACCCTATCGGTGTATTTGGCAACGCGGTCAACAAATGCCTGCGAAGGGAATACGTTTGCCATATCTTTTGTGTATTCGGTACTGCCGCAACAACAGCAAACGCATACGATCTCCGGCTGAATGACCGACAGCAACGTTTCACTGCTTGCCGTGTAACTGCCGTGATGTCCGCCCTTGAACAGCGTGCATTGAGGCAACTCGTTATACTGTACCAAATATTCCTCCCCTTTCTTCTCCAAATCGCCCGTAAAGAGGAAATGTTCCTCCTCATACGAAAGGAGCATACAAACGGAATATTCGTTTTCACCGCCGCCGCCCGACGTCTTGTTTTCGTAGAAATAATTATACAAAATGTTCATCGACACTTTGTTTTCGGCGTCCAAATAATAGGTTTTTTGCGCGCCGTTCGTACCGTTCCAACATTCCAACGCGGTATATACCTGCGTACCTTGCGTTTCGGCGTACGCGACCGCGTCTAAATACTCGGAATACAGCGTCGGGTTGCCATTTTCCGTCGTCAAACCGTAATCGCTGCGCGCGAACTGAATAAGCGTTTCCACTTCGTAATTGTACAAAATACCGCTACGCGTATTGCCGTTTTTCGTACCGATAAACCCGGAAATATGATCCTCATGCGCGTGCGTTGAAATGACGTATTCCAAAACGCCGTCCGTGCAATATTCGTCTATGTAAGCGGAAACGGTGGGCGCAGAGCCTTTTCGCGAGCCTGCGTCGATCAACACTTCGGTATTTCCGACTTTGATCAAAGTGCAGTCCCCCGTGTATTTGTTCCCCAACTCTAAAAAGTGAATGCTTAAATCGCCGCTGACGATTTCTTCCACTTTTCCCTCGCCGTTTGCCGTATCGTCCAAAATGTTGGAAGGTTCTTTCTCCGATTGCGACGAAAACGGGTTTGAATGCGTACCTGCCCCCGTGCTTTCGCCTGTCCCCATCATCAATGAACAACCGCTAAAGAGCATAGACGTCAGCAAAGAGCAGAAAAAAGCAAGCTTATTTTTTCTCATATCTTTCCCCTTGTACCGTCGAAAAATTGAAAAAGCCGCCGCCGAAGTATTCGCTTCGGCGGCGGCCGTGCTTTACGTGATTATCCGATCACCAAGTGCCGAAATTACATGGATTCGTGAATGGTTCTGGAAATAACGTCATCCTGCTGTTCTTTCGTGAGCTTGATAAAGTTTACCGCATAACCGGATACACGAATGGTCAGCTGAGGATATTTTTCGGGATGCGCTTGCGCGTCCAAAAGGGTTTCACGGTTGAATACGTTTACGTTCAGGTGGAAACCGTTATCGCCAACGTAACCGTCTAACATATTTACCAAATTATCTACTCTGTTCGACATAATATTATCTCCTTTTTATAGTATATTCTTTTTTCCTTTGCATTTGCGCAAGAAATGCTTTACCGCACCCTTACGCAAGCTGTGGAATATTCGCCTTAGTCCTCTTTACCGAGGGAGTTGGGCGTGATCGAGAAGGTGTTGGAAATACCGTCTCTCGAATATTCGTAAGGCAACTTAGCAACCGATTCGAGGGATGCCAAAGCGCCGTTGGAATCTCTGCCGTGCATGGGGTTCGCACCGGGTGCAAGAGGCGTACCTGCCCTTCTGCCGTCGGGCGTGTTACCCGTCTTCTTACCGTATACAACGTTGGACGTGATCGTAAGGATGGACGTCGTAGGAACGCTTTCACGGTAGGTGTAGTGGCTCTTAACCTTCTTCATGAAGGTCTTCAATACCCATACAGCCAGTTCGTCTGCTCTGTCGTCGTTGTTACCGTACTTGGGATAGTCCCCTTCGATGCGGAAGTCTACTACGATACCGTCTTCGTTACGGATAGGATATACTTTCGCGTACTTGATTGCGGACAACGAGTCAGCCGTACAGGAAAGGCCTGCGATACCCGTTGCGAAGAAACGGCGTACGTTGGTATCGTGCAAGGACATTTCCAAAGCTTCGTAGCTGTACTTGTCGTGCATATAGTGAATGAGGTTCAACGTGTTCACGTACAAATCTGCAAGCCACGTCATCATGTTGTCGAATTTCGCGCAAACTTCTTTGAAATCCAACGCGTCGTCACTGGTAATAGGCATAAATTCGGGGGATACCTGCATGGGTTTGCCCGTTACTTTATCCTTCATCAATTCGTCCTTACCGCCGTTGATTGCGTACAGCAAGCACTTTGCAAGGTTTGCTCTCGCGCCGAAGAACTGCATATCCTTACCGACTCTCATACAGCTTACGCAGCAAGCGATCGCGTAGTCGTCGCCCATTTCGGGACGCATCAAATCGTCGCTTTCGTACTGAATGGAGGAGGTACGAATGGAAATTTCCGCACAATATCTCTTGAACGCCAAGGGCAATCTCTTAGACCAAAGAACCGTAAGGTTAGGTTCGGGTGCGGGGCCGAGGTTGTCAAGGGTATGAAGGATACGGAAAGCCGTCTTGGTTACAAGCGTTCTGCCGTCTACGCCCATACCGCCGATCGCTTCGGTTACCCACGTGGGGTCGCCCGAGAAAAGTTCGTTGTATTCTTTCGTTCTCATGAACTTCACAATACGAAGTTTCATAACGAAATGATCGATGAATTCCTGTGCCTGTTCTTCGGTGATAAGCCCCTTTGCAAGGTCGCGTTCGATATAGATATCGAGGAAGGTCGTGTTTCTACCGATGGACATAGCCGCGCCGTTTTGATCTTTTACAGCGCCGAGGTAGCCAAAATACAACGCCTGAATTGCTTCCTGCGCCGTTTCAGCAGGTCTGGAAATGTCGCAGCCATAAGATGCCGCCATTGCCTTCAATGCTTTCACTGCTTTGATCTGGTCAGCGAGTTCCTCACGGTTTCTAACCTTATCGGGGGTCATGTCGCCGTTGAGCGCCAACTTGTCTTCTTCTTTCTTTTGTACGAGGTAATCGATACCGTACAAAGCTACACGGCGGTAGTCGCCGATGATTCTACCACGACCGTATGCATCGGGCAAACCGGTCAAGATGTGTGCGGAACGAGCCGCTCTCATTTCAGGCGTATACGCATCGAAAACGCCTTCGTTGTGGGTCTTACGGTATTTCGTGAAAATTTCCTTTACGGTAGGATCGATTTGATAACCGTACATTTCCAACGCGCCTTCCGACATACGGATACCGCCGAAGGGTTGCAAAGCACGCTTGAAAGGTTCGTCCGTCTGTAAACCGACGATCTTTTCAAGATCTTTGTCCAAATAACCTGCACCGTGAGAAGTAAGCGTGGAAACGATCTTCGTATCCGCGTTCAAAACGCCGCCTGCTTCACGTTCTTTTTTGGTCAAATCGCAAACGATATCCCAAAGCTTTTTCGTAGCTTCCGTTGCGGGAGCAAGGAAAGTTGCGTCGCCATCATACGGCGTATAGTTGTGCTGAATGAAATCACGCACGTCTATTTCGTCGTTGCACCATTTACCGGGAACAAATCCTTCCCAACCTTTGTATTGCATCATATCAGTTACTCCTAATAAAATAAATTTTTCTCTATTTAAGGCTCGCCGTCTTTTCAGCTTTCGCCGCAAGCCAAGCGGGCTTGTTTTCGTCTTTGGTTATTTTCCTGCTTTTCTTTCTTCGATTTTGGCGTCCAGCCAAATTTCCAAAATTTCTTCCGGTTGAAAACCCGAACAGCGGGCAAAAATTTCACCGTCTTCCACAAGCAGGATCGTGGGTACTTTTTCCACGTCCCAAGCCTCCATCAAAGGCAAAGTGTTATAATCGGCCTCTACGTGTACCAAGCGAACGTCCTTTCTCGCCTCGCACAACTCCTTTAAGATGGGCATCAGCGTCAAGCAGTTCGCGCAGGATTCCCCGCTGACTTCCACACAGCACAGCCCTTTCAGTTCTTCTTTATAATTCTTTTCGTTGATTGCCATAACCGTTACCTTTGCAGGATATTTTTTGCGTTCATTACCCGTTCTTTCGTGGGCGAGGCTACGTCTTTCAAGGGATATTCCAACCCCAGTTTTTCGTATTTCACCACCCCCATCGTGTGATAGGGCAGTACCTCTACCTTTTCCACCGTCGCAAGCGAGTCGATAAACGCGCGGGTCTTTTTCAAATCCTCGTCGTTGTCCGTGATCCCGGGCACAAGTACTTGTCTAATCCAAATCTTCGTACCGTTCTCGCTCAAAAACCGCGCGAAATCGAGCGTGTTTTTATTCGATTGCCCCGTCAGCTTTTTACAAGCCTCGTCGTCGATATGCTTGATATCAAGCAATACCAAATCGGTCACCGAAAGCAATTTTTTATGCTTTTCTACAACGTTTTCGTTGTCCTTTTTAAAAGTGATCCCCGACGTGTCGATACAGGTATGCACCCCTTTCGCTTTCAAAGCCGTAAACAGTTCGGTCACAAAATCGATCTGCAACAAAGGTTCGCCGCCCGTGACGGTCACGCCGCCCTTGTCCCCGAAATAATTTTTATATCGGAGAGCTCGTCCCACGACGTCGTCCACCGAATATTCCTCGCCGCCTACCCCCCAAGTGTCGGGGTTGTGGCAATATTGACAGCGCAAGGGACAGCCTTGCAAAAACACGACGAAACGGAT
>JAFUIT010000046.1 GCA_017468345.1 Clostridia bacterium | reverse complement strand
TGTCTTGTATGAAAAGCTCTTCATCAATACCGTCAAGCTCAAATCCCTGTGCTTTAAGTTCTTCTTCGATTTCTTCCCAATCTTCATAATTGTTCAGACAAATCCATTTAGAGCCTAAAGCTCTTTCGTTGCATTCGTTATACGAACCCCAAGATCCGATAACTATTTGAATATCGTTGCTTCTAATCATCGTAATTACCTCCTTCGATAGTGATTTTTTCTTCAATACGGTCTTTTGCTTCTTCAAGCAATTCTTCTAAGTCAAAAATAGGCTTATCCATTAGTCGTTCACCTCCTCAAAGTCATCTACGTTAATGCGTGCATAATTTACACCATATTCAAAATAAAGACCTTCCTCATCTTGAAGAAGGTCATACTCTACAAGGCTTATTTTGCCTTGATTTGTGATGGCTACCGTAATAGTCTTTTTGTTTTCGTTAAGGTCATAGATATTGAACGTAACGAAGCTTTCACCATCGTGATATTGAAATTCTTTTAAGTAAAATTTGTTTTTCATATATATTTAACTCCTTATTTTTAGTCTGCAAGTTTGTACCAAATGTTGTATTCAATGGTAATTTCTCTTGTTTCTTTACTACCGTTTTCTTGTTCAAATTCAACTTCACGGATTTCGTAATAGCCACCTTTGTATTCCTTATCTCTGTTAGGGATAGAGTGGCAATCTTTGATGCAATCTTCAAATACCCGAATATACGGTGTACCTTTCTTGCTCATACAAGCAATTACCAAGTCTGTATCAGTTATATAACCGATACCTGTTAATTTGGAAATTTCACCTTTTACATACCTTGAAACTCCATAAACTACTTTTTTCATTTTTTGAATACCTCCAAAATTATTATTAGCCTTGCGGCAGGGGCTAAGTATCACGGAGAAAAGCCCAAATTTTGCAGTTTTATGTAGCGTCCCACGAAAGTCAACGAGGGAGGACAAAAATATTGCGTGAGTATAAAAAAAGAGCTAAGCTCATAATCGAGCCTAACTCTTGAAAGTATATATAATGTTTTAAGCCATATTTTTTCCCGTTTACTTTCGCTTTTATCTGTGATACAACGACACAAACGCAAGGCAATAATTTTGGAGAAATCAAAAGTTCGAATAAGGTAGGCAATCTCTCTTTACTTCTCAATATCCTAAGAGTGCAAGGATGCAAGAATATCAAGAATTTCAATGGGTGTTCAGTTGAGGTCTTTAACGGGTGCGTTCGCAGATTGTAGCAATTTAAAGAGCATTGACATTCCCGCGGCTGTAACGAGCATAGGTAACAGGGCGTTTTACAGTTGTTCGAGCTTGGGAAGCGTAACCTTTGGGGAAAACAGTCAGTTAAAGACGATTGGGGAAGCCGCATTTAGAAGCACGAATTTGAAGATGTTTATCGTACCTGATATGGTAACCTATATCGGTAAGCAGGCGTTTTATAACTGTAACAGTTTGACTAGCCTGACCCTCGGCGACTCCGTCGAGTATATCGGGGATGAAGCGTTTATGAATTGTCCCTTGGAAACTTTGATAATTCCCGCGTCGGTTACGCAAATCGGTAAGGGTGCGTTGGAAGTAAGTTATATGACGCTGACAAGCATTGAGTTTGTCGATTCGACGGGTTGGTACAAGACGAAGAACGTGAGCGATTGGAATGCGAAAACGGGCGGCACGGAAGTGGACGTAACGGACGCAGCTGCCAATGCAGAGACCTTTGTTTCGTTTACAAATAGAACCTATTATTACTATAAAGCATAATCAATATAGCGACGGAAAGGGCGCGGGAGCAAAAATTGCTCCCGCGCTTGTTTTCGTCTAAAATTCTTAAAAAAAACGCAAAAACGACAAAGTATTTTCGCAAAACCGCATTATAATAGACGGGAATAATGGAGCAAAATGTGCCGCCCTGAAAAAGGGCGGTTAGGAGAGAAAAATGGCGAGAAAAATCGTGGTGACAAGTGGAAAAGGCGGCGTTGGAAAAACCACCGTCGCAGTTCATCTTGCCGCGCGGTTGGCGCAAAAGGGGCAAAGGGTCATTTTGTGCGACGCCGATTTGGGACTAAATAACGTAGACGTTTGCGCGGGGGTCGAGCATTTGGTTACATACGATATCGTGGACGTGATCGAGGGTAGATGCCGCGCCAAGCAAGCCTTGGTCAAGCACCCAAAATACCCTAACCTCTACGTTTTGACAAGCAGCCATTCCGCACCTGAACGGTACGTGTCGCCGCAGTCGATTAAACTGGTTTTGGAAAACCTCGCGCCGCAGTTCGATTTTATCTTCATCGATTGCCCTGCGGGTATGGACGACGGATTTCACCGCGCGGTGGCGACGGCGGACGAGGCGCTTGTGGTGACGACGCCGCATATTTCCGCGCTGCGCGACGCCGATAAAGTGATTACCGCACTCAAAAGTTACCATTTAAACGGTTTGTCGGTGGTACTGAATAAAGTGCGCGGAGAATTGTTGACTTCGGGGGATTGTCTGACGCCGACGGAGGTGGAGGAGTTATTGAAAACGCCCGTATGCGGACTTTTACCCGAAGAATACGACATATACAGCGGGGACTTGACGGAAATACACCCTGCGTTTCGTACTCTTGCGGGCAACCTGCTGTCGGGGCGGAAAAAATGGTATGACGTCACGAAAAAATACAGCGGATTTTTCGGGAATATCCGCAGAGTGTTAAAGAGGAATTTATGAAGACAGTGAAAGAGGAATTTACCCGCGTCAACAACGTGTTGCAGGCGGATAAATCGGTGATGAGCGACGCTTGCAAAGCGCTTGTATTGCAGGATTTTGCGGAAAAGTTTAACGAGTATTTCGACCTTGTAGGGCTGCCGCGCATGGAATTGACTTGCAAAAACGGCGTATACAGCGTAGATATCGCCTTTAAAGCGGAGCGAATTAAAAAATTTAACGTACTGATTAAGTAAATACTTAACTTTTCGAGTTCGACTGGGTCGCACTTGGTTACTGAAAAGGAGGAAGAAATGAATAAACGGAAATTTGATATTGTGACGGACAGTGCGTCGGATATGCCCAAGGAATATTACGAACGGAACGAATTGATTTGCGTTCCGTTGGGTTTTACGATGAACAACGTCAATTACGAGGGAGAGCAGGGTGAAAAGATATCCCCGAAAGCTTTTTACGATAAACTGCGCGAAGGGGGAATGCCCACTACTTACCAAGTGACGGCAGAACAAGCCCGCGGATATATCGAGCCGTGTTTACAAAAGGGCAGGGACGTGTTGGTCGTTTGTTTTTCGTCCGGACTTTCGGGCACGGCAGGCAGTTTCCGAGTGACAGTACGAGAGCTTTCCAAACGCTATCCAAGGCGCAAGATAAAGGTAGTGGATTCCCTTTGCGCCTCTATGGGGGAAGGCTTGCTGTTGGATTACGTCGTAAAGAAAGCGGACGAGGGCGCGTCGTTGGAGGAAACGGCGAAATATGCGGACAACTTGAAACGGCGGATATGCCATCATTTTACGGTGGACAGCTTGTTTCATTTAAAGCGGGGCGGCAGAGTTTCGGGCGCTACGGCGGTGATCGGGTCGATTTTGAAAATCAAGCCCGTTATGCGCGTGGACGATCAAGGGAAGTTGACGATGGTCAGCAAGACGATGGGCAGAAAAAAAGCCCTCGCCGCTGTGGTCGAGAACTTGTTTGAAAGTATGGATATCGGGGAAAACGATCCGATTTTCATCAGTCACGGGGATTGTAAAGAGGACGTAAATCACGTCATCGATCTTATTCGCACGCGGCTCCCCAACGTGCGGATCGAAGTGCATTATATCGGGGCTGTTATCGGCGCGCACGCAGGCGCGGGGACGCTTGCCGTTTTCCATAAGGGTAAATGTAGATAAATCGCAATATATGCTTTATAAAAATAAAGGGTTTCCTCAATCAAGAGGAAACCTTTTGTTTATCTATTATCTATGTCCGTCACCGTCAAAACGCCTTTTTCGACGGTGAATTTAATTTCAAAATCAGCAAAGCGCATGCCGTAACTTCGACCCTCGTCCTGATAGGAAGGGCGGGGGTCGTCCTTTAAGCAATCGATCAGTCCCTTCCGTTTTTCTTCGGGGATTTTTTCAAGCAAAGCTTGAGGAAAATGGACTTCTACGCCGTCCTTTTCGTGTTGTCCTGCGTAGCCTGCCGTAGCGTCCGCGATGCAATCGGCAAACGGCAGATAAGGCTTGATATCCAAAATGGGCGTTCCGTCCAAAAGATCCGCGCCCGATACGATCAAAACTGCGCCGTCCGCGTCCGTTTGTTCGACCTTGATAAGTTTCACACACGAAAGCCCGATGGGGTTGGGGCGGAAGGGGGAACGGCTGGCAAACACGCCTACCCGCTTGTTTCCGCCAAGGCGAGGGGGACGGACGGTCGGCGACCATTCCTCTTTATGCGCCAAGGAAAAATCGAACAACAGCCAAAGATGGGAAAATCCCTCGATTTCCCGTAACGCGTCCGCGTTGCGGTATTCGGGGGTGAAAATAATTTTTGCCGTCAACGAGGGCGCTCTGCCGCTTTGACGGGGAATACCGAATTTTTCCTTAAAATCGGTATGAATATAAGCGATCGGTTTCACGGTAAACGAATTTTTCATAACGAAATTATTATAACCGCTATTTTTCCCTTTGTCAAGGGGATATTTTTGTAAAAAAGCGGTGATCGGGCGTGAAAAATCGTTGAAATAATTTATCGTTTGTATTATAATAGAAAATGTTTTTAAAAAAAGTTTTCCCCAAAGGGGAAAAGAGGACAGGAAAAATATGAAACTGACCGAAATTTTCAAACGAAACCGCTTTTCGTTGTCCTTCGAGGTGTTTCCCCCGAAAACGGACGACGTTTACGACAGCGTGAAACACGCGACGGAGGAGATCGCGCGACTTTCGCCTGCGTTCATGAGCGTAACGTACGGCGCGGGCGGCGGTACGAGCAAATATACTCTTGATATCGCTAAAAATATCAAGAGCGAATACGGCGTGCCTTCCTTGGCGCATTTGACTTGCGTTTCGTCGACGCGCGAAACGGTGCAGGCGCGTATTGCCGATTTCAAAGAGGCGGGCATTGAAAACGTCATGGCGCTCCGCGGGGATATTCCGCAAAATATGCTGAACGCCGACCGTTCGGGTTGGCATTACCGCCATGCGGTCGATTTGATCGCGGATATCAAGGCAAGCGGCGCGGATTTTTGCATCGGCGGCGCGTGCTATCCCGAAGTACATCCCGAAAGCGCAAACCAGCGTGAGGATATTTTACACCTCAAAGAAAAAGTGGACGCAGGGTGCGACTTTTTGACGACACAAATGTTTTTCGACAACAATTTGTTGTATAATTTCCTCTATAAAATCCGTCAAGAGGGGATCAACGTTCCCGTTGTGGCGGGGATTATGCCCATCACCAACGCAAAACAAGTGGAGCGCGCGATTACCCTTTCCGGTTCGTTTATGCCCCAGCGTTTTAAGACGCTGGTGGATAAATTCGGGGACGATCCCGCCGCGATGAAACAGGCGGGTATTGCGTATGCGACCGATCAGATCATCGACTTGTTTGCAAACGGCGTGACGAACGTGCACGTGTATTCGATGAACAAACCCGACGTGGCGGCGGCGATCCAAGCCAACCTTTCGGATATCGTGGGGAAAAATGCTTAACGGCGTATTTGTAAAAACCTATCCGTCCTCGCCTTTCGACCGTCAAGAAATTCTGCGGTATGCGGGGTGTAAAAACGATTTTGCGGCTGGGACGGCGCTTTTGGAGGACGCCTTGTGCGAATGCGAAAAGGCATTTTCCTACCGCGTTTGTTACCGCGTGTTTGAAACGGAGGATTTTTTCAAACGTTTTCAGGCGCAAAGCAAAGCGTTGCGAAAAAATTTGGACGGGTGCGATTATACGGTGGCGTTTGCGGCGACGGTGGGGCTTGATATCGACCGCTTGATTGCAAAATACGCCAACGTTTCGGTGACGAAATCATGGCTGTTTCAGGCGATCGGCGCGGAGCGTATCGAAAGCCTTTGCGACGCCTTTTGCGCGGATATAAAGGCGCAGGCGAAAGAGAAGGGGTATTATCCCCGTCCTCGTTTTAGCGTAGGCTACGGAGATTTTCCCTTGGAAACGCAGAAGTATTTTTTTGCGGAACTCGATTGCGCGCGAAAGATCGGTTTGACCCTGACGGACAGTTTTTTGATGAGTCCGACCAAATCGGTGACCGCGGTCGTGGGCTTGAGTAAGATTGAGAAAGAAGAAAAAACGGGTTGTGCGGTTTGTGAAAAGACCGATTGCGCAATGCGGAGAAAATAAGATGGATTTTAGAAAATTCTTACAACAAAATACGGTGTATTTGGACGGCGGAATGGGCACGCTTTTGCAAAAAGCGGGGCTGCCTTTGGGGGAATTGCCCGAACGCTGGAACGTTACGCAGGCAGGCGAAGTGCAAGCGATCCACGCCGCCTATTTTAACGCGGGCAGTCACGTCGTAGCGACCAATACTTTCGGCGCGAATTGCCTGAAATTTACTGAAAACGAGTTGGAGGAAATTGTCCGCGCGGCAATCGAAAACGCGCGTTTGGGCGCGAAAAAATCGCACGGAACGCAGGAAAAGTTCGTTGCGCTGGATATCGGCCCTACGGGAAAGCTGTTAAAACCGTACGGGGACTTTGAATTTGAAGACGCGGTGGAAACGTTTGCGAAGACGGTGCGCCTCGGCGTGAAATACGGCGCGGATCTTGTCCTTATCGAAACGATGGGGGATTCGTACGAAACGAAAGCGGCGCTGCTTGCCGTAAAAGAAAATTGCGATTTGCCCGTTTTGGTGTCCTGCGCGTACGGCGAGGACGGAAAATTGATGACGGGCGCTTCTCCCGAAGCGATGGTCGCTTTGGTGGAAGGTATGGGCGCGGACGCCGTGGGCGTCAACTGCTCGCTCGGCCCGAAACAAATGCGCGGTATCGTGGAGAAACTGTTGAAAGTTGCCTCTGTACCCGTGTTGGTAAAGCCCAACGCAGGCTTGCCCGTAACGGACGGAAAGGATACCTATTACGACGTCACGGAAGAAGAATTTGCCCTTGAAACGGCGGAATTTGTAAAAATGGGCGCAAGACTGGTCGGCGGCTGTTGCGGTACGACTCCTGCGTATATTGAAAAGTTAACGGCAAAGACGAAGGGGATTTCTCCTTTGCCCATCACCGATAAAAACCGCACCTGCGTGTCCTCGTATACGCACGCGGTCGCGTTTGATAAACCCCTCTTGATCGGGGAACGTATCAACCCGACGGGTAAAAAACGTTTCCGTCAGGCTTTGGCGGAAAAGGACGTAGGGTATATCCTGAACGAAGGGATCGTTCAGCAGGAAAAAGGAGCGCATATCTTGGACGTCAACGTGGGCGCGCCCGATATTTGCGAGGCGGAAGAACTTCCCCGTTACGTCAAAGAACTGCAAGCGGTCATCGACCTGCCTTTGCAAATCGACACTTCCGACTCCGCCGCGATGGAAAAGGCGATGCGCCTTTACAACGGTAAACCGTTTGTCAACTCCGTCAATGGGAAACGGGAAAGCATGGCGGCGGTATTCCCCTTGGTGAAAAAATACGGCGGCGTAGTGGTTGCGCTGACTTTGGACGAAAAGGGCATACCCGATACGGCGGAAGACAGATTGGCGATCGCGGAAAAAATCGTTGCCGAGGCGGCAAAATACGGCATTTCCAAAAAGGATATCGTCGTCGATCCGCTTGCGATGACGGTCAGCGCGGATAAGAATGCGGCAACGGTGACCCTTACCGCTTTGCGTATGATCCGTCAAAAGTTGGGCGTACACACTTCGCTTGGCGTTTCCAACGTTTCCTTCGGTTTGCCTGCAAGGGATACCGTCAACGCGGCGTTCTTTGCACTTGCCCTTGAAAACGGACTGTCAGCGGCGATCATGAACCCCAACTCCGTCGAAATGCAAAAGACCTACTATGCTTTTTGCGCTTTAAAGGGTTTAGATGAAAATTGCGGCGAATATATCCGTTTTGCGACGGAAAAATTGCCCGCTTTCCAAACCGTCGTACAAGCGGCGGCGCAATCGGGCAATATCCACGGCGAAACCCCTTTGCAAAGCGCCATCGTCCGCGGTTTGAAAACGGAGGCGGCGGTTGCGTGCGAAAGCCTGCTTGGCGTTCGTTCCGCGCAGGAGATCGTGGAAACGGAAATCGTCCCCGCCCTCGATACGGTCGGGAAAGCATACGAGGAAAAGCGTGCGTACTTGCCGCAGCTTTTGATGAGCGCGGAGGCGGCGAAAGCGGCGTTTGAACAAATCAAAAAGAATATGTCGCAAGCTGGTAGCTCGGTGAAAAAATGCAAAATCGTCCTTGCGACGGTGAAAGGGGATATCCACGACATCGGCAAAAATATTGTCGGTACGCTGCTTGAAAATTACGGTTTTACCGTCATTGATTTGGGCCGCGACATTCCGCCCGAAACGGTGCTGAATGCGGCGCAAGCGGAAAACGCGCCCATCGTCGGGCTGTCGGCGCTGATGACGACGACTTTGCCCTCCATGGCGGAAACGATCGACTTGCTTCGCGAAAAAGCCCCTGCTGTGAAAATTTTGGTGGGCGGCGCGGTGCTGACCGAGGAATACGCCGCAAAGCTTGGCGCGGACGGTTATGCCAAAGACGGCATGGGCGCAGTGCGCTACGCTGAAGAAATTTATGCAAAAATCAAGTAATTATGCAACAATTTATGCAATTATGCAAAGTATGCAAAAAATATTCAAAAAACTTGAAAAATAAAGGGATAAAAGTGTTTGACAAAGGGCAAATGCAAGTGTATAATAATTGCATAAAGTGAATATAAATGCAACGCAACCATGCGTCAAAGGAGAATATTATGGAAAAAAAAGACATCAAAAAAGTAGTACTTGCTTATTCGGGCGGTTTGGATACTTCGATCATTATTCCTTGGTTGAAGGAAAACTACAACAACTGCGAAGTCATCGCGGTCAGCGCGAACGTAGGGCAGGCGGACGAGTTGGAAGGCTTGGAAGAAAAAGCCATCAAAACGGGCGCGTCTAAAATTTACATTGAGGACTTGACGGACGAATTCGTGGACGATTACGTGATCCCTACGATGATGGCGGGCGCGAAGTATGAAGAATATCTTTTGGGTACGTCGTTTGCACGTCCCGTGATTGCAAAGCGCATGGTCGAAATCGCAAAGAAAGAAGGCGCGGACGCCATTTGCCACGGCTGTACGGGTAAGGGCAACGATCAGGTGCGTTTTGAACTGACGATCAAGGCGTTTGCACCCGATATGCATATCATCGCACCTTGGCGCGAATGGTCGATCAAATCGCGTGAAGAAGAAATCGAATATGCCGAAGCGCACAACGTGCCTTTGAAGATCAACCGTGAAACCAACTATTCCAAGGATAAAAACCTTTGGCATTTGAGCCACGAAGGTTTGGATTTGGAAGACGCGGGCAACGAACCTTTGTATGAAAAGGACGGATTCCTCGAATTGGGCGTTTCCCCCTTGAAAGCACCCGATAAACCTACGTATATCACGTTGGATTTTGAAAAGGGCAAGCCGGTTGCTTTGGACGGCAAGAAGATGAGCGCGAAAGAAATTATCCTTGCGCTCAACAAAGTGGGCGGCGAAAACGGTATCGGGCTTTTGGATATCGTGGAAAACCGTTTGGTCGGCATGAAGTGCCGCGGCGTATACGAAACCCCCGGCGGTGAAATTTTGTACGCGGCGCACAGCTATTTGGAAACCCTTTGCTTGGACAAATACACTTCGCATAAAAAGCAGGAACTGTCCGTATGCTTTGCGGAACTCGTTTACAACGGACAGTGGTTTACCCCCTTGCGCGAAGCGCTTTCCGCGTTCGTAGACAAAACGCAGGAAAACGTAACGGGTAAAGTGCGCTTGAAACTGTACAAAGGCAACATCATCAAGGCGGGCGCATGGAGCGATTATTCGCTGTATTCGGAAGAAATCGCTACCTTCGGCGAAGACCACGTTTACAATCAAGCGGACGCAACGGGCTTTATCAATTTGTTCGGATTGCCCATCAAGGTGCAGGCGGAAGTCAACCAAAAGAACAATAAATAATCGTCACTATAAATAACGGAGTAATCTTGCCTATCACCTGCGGTGGTAGGCAAAGTGCGTATAAAAGTATGGAAAAAATGTGGGCAGGACGCTTTCAAAAAGCGTTGGATAAAAAGGCGGACGACTTCAATTCGTCCTTACGGTTCGATTGCAGAATGTACGCGCAGGACGTTCGCGGCTCGATCGCGCACGCGACGATGCTGGAAAGTGTAGGGATATTGTCCAAAGAGGACAAAAACCTCATCATAGACGGGTTGAACGGTATAAAAAAGGATATTGACAGCGGCGTTTTGGCGTTTGACGAGAATGCCGAGGATATTCATATGTTCATCGAGGCGGAGTTGACCAAACGCATCGGGGACGCAGGCAAACGTTTGCACACTTCGCGCAGCCGTAACGATCAGGTAGCGGTGGATATCCGTTTATACCTTCGCGACGAGGCGGAAGAAGTCGTTTCGCTGATCAAAGAAGTTTTGATCGCGCTTGTAGGCCAAGCGGAGAAAAATGCGGACGTTATCGCGCCTGGGTATACCCATTTGCAACGCGCGCAACCCATTTCGTTTGCGCATCAACTGTTGGCGTATGCGATGATGTTGCGCCGCGATATGGGCAGGATCAAGGACGCCGTGGCGCGTATGAATGCCGAATGTCCTTTGGGTAGTTGCGCTTTGGCAGGTACGACTTATCCCATCGACCGCGATATGACGGCGGCGGCGCTCGGTTTTAGCGGCGTGTCGTTAAACAGCATCGACGGCGTTTCCGACCGTGATTTTTGTTTGGAACTCATGAGCGCGTTTTCCATCCTTATGATGCACTTGTCCCGTTTGAGCGAAGAACTCATTTTATGGTCGAGTTGGGAGTTCAAGTTCATCGATTTAGACGATTCGTACACCACGGGCTCGTCGATTATGCCGCAAAAGAAAAACCCCGACATGGCGGAACTGATCCGCGGTAAGACGGGGCGTGTATACGGCAATTTGATGGGCTTGTTGACGGCTTTGAAAGGCTTGCCCCTTGCCTACAACAAGGATATGCAGGAGGATAAGGAGGCGATTTTCGATTCGCTCGATACCGTCAAAATGTGTTTGGAGGTGCTTGCGCCCATGCTTGCGACGATGCAAGTGAACGGCAAAAATACCTACCGCGCGGCGCAAAAGGGATTTATCAACGCGACCGACCTTGCCGATTATCTCGTAAAGAAAGGTATGCCATTCCGCGCGGCGTATAAAATTGTCGGCACGATCGTTGCCGAATGTATTGAAAAGGACTGTGTGCTGGATAATTTACCTTTGTCGGAATACCAAAAACACAGCGAGCTGTTTGCGGAGGATTTGTACGGGGAAATTTCGCTTGAAACCTGCGTAAACAAGCGTTTGAGCAAAGGCGGCGCTTCCCCGAAATCGGTACGCGAACAAATTAAAGCAATTAAGGAAAGTTTATGAAAAAAGTATTTATAGACGGCAGTGCGGGCACGACGGGCTTGCGGATATACGAACGGTTGTCCTGCCGTGAGGACGTGGAAATTATTTCCTTGCCCGAAGAAAAAAGAAAAGACCCTGCGGCGCGCAAGGAAATGATAAACAAGGCGGACGTAGTATTTTTATGCCTGCCCGACGACGCGGCAAGAGAATCCGTTTCCCTCGTCGATAACCCGAACACGGTCGTCATCGACGCAAGTACGGCGCATAGGACTTTGCCCGAATGGGCATACGGTTTTCCCGAACTGTCCAAAGCGCACGAGGAGAAAATTCTTTCCTCCAAGCGGATCGCAGTACCCGGTTGTCACGCAAGCGGTTTTATCGCTCTTGTTTACCCCTTGATAGAGGCGGGGCTGTTGAGCGCGGACGCGCTGTTGACTTGTCATTCGATCACGGGATATTCGGGCGGCGGCAAAAAAATGATCGCCGATTACGAAAGCGAGGATAGAAACCCCTTGTTGGACGCGCCAAGACAGTACGCCTTGGGGCAGCAGCATAAGCACTTGAAAGAAATGAAAGCGATCACGGGTTTGGAAAGCGATCCGATATTTTGCCCGATCGTATCGGATTTTTACAGCGGTATGACGGTAACGGTGCCTTTGTTTAAAAGCCAGCTTTTGAAAGGGGACGCGGAAACGGTTAAAGCGGTTTACCGTGAAAAATACAAGGGCGCGTTCGTTGAATACGTGGAAACTTTGGACGAAAACGGACTTTTGTCCGGGCTTGCCGTATCGGGTAAGGATTGTATGAAAGTGACGGTTGCAGGCAACGCCGACCGAATTTTACTCATCGCAGGGTACGACAACCTCGGCAAAGGTGCAAGCGGCGCGGCGGTGGAATGTATGAATATGGCGATCGGCGCGGAGCGCACGAAAGGACTTGTACTGTAAGAAAAAAAGAGAGAAAGGAAAAATATGTTGAAACAAATCAAAGGCGGCGTTTGCGCCGCGAAAGGCTTTACGGCAAACGGCGTACACTGCGGTATCCGTAAAAACAAAACCAAGCGCGATTTGGCGCTGATTTACACGGCGACGCCCGCAACGGCGGCGGCTGTTTATACGCGAAATTTGGTAAAAGGCGCGCCCTTGACCGTGACGAAAAACAATATCGCGGACGGGAAAGCGCAGGCGGTCATTTGCAACAGCGGCAACGCAAATACTTGCAACGCCAACGGCATCGAGATTGCGGAAAAGACTTGTCAGTTGGTTGCCAAGGCGTTGAAAATTGACGCAACGGACGTTGTAGTGGCGTCCACAGGCGTCATCGGTCAGCCTTTGGATATTACGCCGATTGCAAGCGGTATCCCTGCCCTCGTCGAAGGGCTTGGCGATCACAGCGACTTGGCTTGCGAAGGGATTATGACGACGGATACCCGTCCCAAAGAAATCGCATTCGAGTTTACGGTCGGCGGAAAAACTTGCCGTATCGGCGGTATTGCGAAGGGCAGCGGTATGATCCATCCCAACATGGCGACGATGCTCGTATTCGTGACGACCGACTGTAAAATTTCCGCTCAAATGCTGCAAAAGGCGTTGAGTGCGGACGTGAAGGACTCGTTCAATATGATCAGCATTGACGGTGATACTTCGACCAACGATATGGTGTCCGTTTTAGCAAACGGAGAGGCGGAAAATGCCGAGATCACGGCGGACGGCGCGGATTTTGACGCGTTCTGCGAGGCATTGAATGCAGTAACGACCTATCTTTGCCGCAAGATCGCAGGGGACGGCGAAGGCGCGACGAAACTGCTGGAATGCAAGGTATGCGGCGCAAAAGACGAACAAACGGCGAAAACGGTGGCGAAATCGGTTATTTGTTCCTCTCTGTTCAAGGCAGCAATGTTCGGCGCGGACGCAAACTGGGGGCGCGTACTGTGCGCGATCGGGTATGCAGGCGCGGACGTCGACATTATGAAAGTGGGCGTTTGTTTCCGTTCGAAAAAGGGCTCGGTCGTTGTTTGCGAAAATGGCGCTGGAGTAGAATTCTCCGAAGAAAAAGCCAAAGAAATTTTACTTGAAAGCGAAATCGAAGTATTGATCACGCTCGGCGACGGCGACGGCAAAGCGGTTGCTTGGGGGTGTGATTTGACGTATGATTACGTCAAGATCAACGGCGATTATAGAACGTAACGCCGTATATACTTCGCATTTCTGCGTTGTGCCTCCGTGTGCCTCAGTCTTGTACACTCCTGTCGGCATACTCGCCACGCCTTGAACTACTCGTATCTACGACGTTACACGAGGTGCATACTGTAAGAATGTTCCTGCTCCTTGAACTACTCGAATCTGCACCGTTTTAGGTGCGTACTGTGTCTGGCGCATTGTAAATAAAAGGAAGAATAACTATGGAAAAGATGGAAAAATTGACGACGGCGCAACGCGCGGAGGTATTGACCCAAGCGTTGCCCTACATACAAAAATATTATGACAAAGTCGTTGTGGTAAAATACGGCGGCAACGCGATGATCAACGACGAATTGAAAGAGGCGGTGATGGGGGATATCGTACTTCTGTCCCTCATCGGTGTAAAAGTCGTTTTGGTACACGGCGGCGGCCCTGAAATCACCGAAATGCTCGGAAAAATCGGGAAGAAATCCGAATTTATCGACGGACTTCGCGTAACCGATCAAGAAACGATGGATATCGTGCAGATGGTGCTTGCGGGCAAGGTGAATAAAAACCTTGTCAACTTGTTGCAAAGCAAAGGCGGCAAGGCCATCGGGCTTTGCGGTATCGACGGCCATATGTTAAAAGCGGAAAAAGTGGACGACGTGCACTTCTTTGCGGGGAATATTACCGACGTGGACGTTTCCTCTATTGTAGACGTTTTGGAAAAGGGGTATATCCCCGTTATTTCCACCGTTGGGTTTGATTTGAACGGACATACCTACAACATCAACGCAGACACCGCCGCGGCGCGTATTGCAGGCGCTTTGAAGGCGGAAAGCTTGATCTCCATGACGGACACGGTAGGGCTGTGTTACGATAAGGACGATCCTTCTACGCTGATCCCCAAGATCTACGTTTCCGACGCGCCCAAACTCATTCGTGACGGCGTCATCGTGGGCGGAATGATCCCCAAAATTCAATGCTGTATCGACGCGATCCGTCGCGGCGTGAAAAAAGTGTTTATCATCGACGGGCGTATTCCGCACTCCATTCTCATCGAAACGCTGACGGACGAAGGGATCGGTACCATGGTCGTATCGGGAAACAAAATCTAGCAAGATAATCTTGCGGCTAGTCTTAGTGTCTTAGCGTTCGTTTTTTAAGTCAGATACGCTGTGAAACTAAAGATCAATCCATAAAAAAAGAAATTATGAACATTATCGAAATAGACAAACAATATATTGCAGGTACGTACGCGCGTTTCCCTTTACAGCTTGTGGAGGGGAAAGGTTCGATCGTGAAAGACGAAACGGGGAAAGAATATATCGACCTCGGTACGGGGATCGCCGTAAACGGGTTCGGCGTTGCGGATGATGAATGGAAACAAGCCGTTATCGCGCAGTTGGATAAAATTCAACACACGTCCAACCTCTATTACAGCGAGCCTTGCGCTTTGCTCGCCCAAGAACTTTGCCTGCGTACGGGCATGAAAAAGGTATTTTTCTCCAACAGCGGCGCGGAGGCGAACGAATGCGCGATCAAAGCGGCGCGCCATTACGGGCAGACGAAAAAAGGGAAGGATTGTTACACAATCATTACCCTGAAAAACAGCTTTCACGGCAGAACGATCACGACGCTTTCCGCAACGGGGCAGGAGGTATTCCACGAATATTTTACTCCCATGACGGAGGGGTTTGTGTTTGCGGACGCAAACGACATCGACAGCGTGAAAAACCTCGTAAAAACGCACAAATGCTGTGCGGTGATGATCGAGCTTGTACAAGGCGAAGGCGGCGTTACGGCGTTGAATAAAGAGTACGTTGCCGAGCTTGAAAAACTGGTCAAAGAGGAAGATATACTGCTTGTTGTGGACGAAGTACAAACAGGCAACGGCAGGACGGGCGATTTATACGCATATATGGATTACGGCATCACCCCCGACGTTGTAACGACGGCGAAGGGGTTGGGTGGCGGCTTGCCCATCGGCGCGACCATGCTTGGGGAAAGAGTGGAAAACTTATTTACCGCAGGCATGAACGGATCGACTTTCGGCGGCAACCCCGTGGCTTGTGCGGGCGCGTTGAGTATTTTAAAGCGTATCGACGATCATTTACTTAAGGAAGTGCGTGAAAAGAGCGCGTATATTTTCACCGAGCTTATGGGCGCAAAAGGTGTAAAATCGGTATCGGGCAAGGGCTTGATGATCGGCGTCGAATGTGAAAAAGACGCGGGAGAAGTGATTGCAAAATGCCGCGAAAGGGGTGTTTTGGTCATCAAAGCGAAACATAAGGTGCGCTTGTTGCCCGCTTTGAATATTCCCATGGAACAATTAAAGAAAGCAATAAAAACGTTAAAGGAAGTAATAGCAGAATGAAACATTTGTTGAAACTCATGGACTGGTCATCCAAGGAAATTGCAGAGGTATTGAACCTTGCGGATCAGTTAAAATTTGAAAAGAAAAACGGGATCGAACATCATCATTTGAAAGGAAAAACGCTGGGTATGATTTTTTCGAAATCTTCCACCCGTACGCGCGTTTCGTTTGAAGTGGGTATGTACGATTTGGGCGGTCAGGCGCTGTTTTTAAGTTCCCGCGATTTGCAGATCGGCAGAGGCGAGCCCGTACAAGATACGGCGCGCGTTTTGTCCCGTTATTTGGACGGGATCATGATTCGTACGTTTGCGCAAAAAGAAGTGGAAGACCTTGCAACTTACGGCAGTATCCCCATTATCAACGGTTTGACCGATTATTGTCACCCCTGCCAAGTCCTTGCTGATCTTATGACCATTCGCGAACATAAGGGCGCGATTGCAGGCAATAAGCTTTGCTATATCGGCGACGGAAACAATATGACGAACTCGCTCATCGTCGGCGGTATCAAGATGGGTATGGAAGTGGCTGTCGCTTGTCCGAAAGGGTACGAGCCGGACGCGGAGTTGATGGCTTGGGCGAAAGAAAACGGCAAGTTCACCTGCACCGACAACGTGTTGGAAGCGGCGGCAGGCGCGGACGTACTGTATACCGACGTTTGGGCGTCGATGGGTCAGGAGGCGGAGGCGGAAGAACGCAAAAAAGTGTTCAAGTCCTACCAAATCAACGCGGAAGTCATGAAGGTGGCAAACGACAAGGCGATGGTATTGCACTGCTTGCCCGCACACCGCGAGGAAGAAATCACGGCGGAAGTTTTCGAGGCACACGCGCACGAAATTTTCGACGAAGCGGAAAACCGTTTACACGCGCAAAAAGCTGTACTTGTCAAGTGTATGAAATAAAAAGAAAACGTCCTTTTGCAAATCTTGCAAAAGGACGTTATTTTATAAAGAAAGGGGGCAGGTGCGCGTTGAATTACAACAAAATCAACATTTGCGCGCCCGTTAAAATCAACAAAAACGCAAAGTTAAACGCGGAAAACTGCAAAAGGTAACGCTTGGTTTTTTCGGGATAATGCGTCGTGTATTCGCGGAAAGTGATCAAGCTTGCCAGCGAGGAGATAAGCGTGCCCACACCGCCGATATTGACGCCCAAAAGCAGCTCGGTGTAATTCCCCGTAAATTGCGAAAGTAAAATGGCGGAGGGTACGTTGCTGATCACTTGGCACGAGCAAATGGACACGAGCAGCGTGTTTTTTGCAAGCAGTTTTCCAAACAAGTCCTGCACGAACGGAATGCGCGACATATTGCCCGCGAAAATGAAGAAGGCAACGAAGGTGAGAAGTAAGCAGTAATCGACGTCTTTCAATGCTTTTCTATCCAAAAACAGCAAAGCGACGGGGATTACGATCAGCCCGATCCAAAAGGGGATCACGCGGAATACGATGACGATGGACAAGGTAAACAGTATCGCGTACACGATCGTGCGCCACTTGGGTAAAGTAATTTTTTTGCTTTCAATTTCCAACGGTTCTTTCTTGACGAAGATCAAACAACTGAGGGTGATGAGTGCTACCGAAATCAAAAACGGGGGTAGCATGGTCGCGGTGAATTCACCCGTAGGGATATTGAATTTGGTATACAGGTACAAGTTTTGCGGGTTTCCGAACGGGGTCAGCATACCGCCGAGGTTCGCCGCGATATTTTGCATGATAAAGGTAAACGCCATGTATTTCGTTTTTCCCGTGGAGGAAAGGACGAAATACCCAAGGGGCAAGAAGGTCAAAAGCGCCATATCGTTGGCGATGAGCATCGAGCCTAAAAAGGTAACGTATGAAAGCGCTAAAACGCAGGCGCGGGCGTTTTTGAAAAGCCCGACGATCTTTTCCGCCAAAACGGTGAAAAAGGATATATTTTTTAAAGCGCAAACTACCGCCAAAACGCAAAAAAGACAAGTGAGCGTTTTCCAGTCGAAATAATCGAGATATTGCGCGTCGGGGGGTACGATAAAGGACGTAATCAAAGCCGCGGCAAGCGCCACGCACAATACGACGTTTTTCTTTAAAAAGCGTAAAATGCCCGACCAGTGAATATGAAAATGATAATGATAATGATAATGTCGTTTCGCTATTTGCATCTCTTTTTTTCTCCGTGATGTTACAAACCGTGGAATATTATAATACTTTTCTTTTAGAAAAGCTATTATTTTTGCTCGACTTTTGCATATTTTTTTGCGGAAACGTTGCATTTTCTTTGCGAATGTGGTAAACTAAACGTATGAACGAAATTAAACTTGGGAAATATCGGCATTTTAAAGGAAACGAGTACGAAGTACTTGCCCTTGCCACACATTCGGAAACGGGAGAACGTATGGTCGTATACCGTGCCTTATACAGCGAAGGCGCGATTTGGGTGCGGCCTGCCGCGATGTGGAACGAAACGGTGGAAAGGGAGGGTAAAACGCAACCTCGGTTTACCTATATCGGAGGAAAAGAATGTTAAAAGCACAGTTGATTGCGCAAACGACGCCTATGGCGGAAAAGGAGAATTTTGTTTACTGGGCGGATTATCGTGTGACGGTTTTGACCGACCGTCTTTTCCGTATTGAAAAAAGCCCCGAACATAAATTCCGCGACATGGCAACGCAGGCGATTTGGCATAGAAATACAGCGCCTCAACAATTCACGATTGACGGCGATGAGGGACATGCGGTCATTGAAACGCCCGTATGCCGTTTGATTTTGTATAAGGAACGCAGTCAATGCTACGTGGAAGTGGGGGATATCCGCCGCAGCTTGAACAATTACGGTAACCTTTTGGGGACTTACCGTACGTTGGATTGTTGCAACGGCGATTATCATTCCGCGCCTTGGGAAGAAAACGATCAGCCCTATCAAATTCAACTTGAAAAAGGGGTTTGTTCCAAGACGGGCGTGGCAATTATAGACGATTCCGATTCGCTGACGCTGGGCCCTGACGGGGAAGTGAAAAACGAAAAAGCCAACGGCACGGACGAATACGTTTTCGTCTACGGCAACGATTATCGAAACGCCGTACGCGCCTTGTATATGCTGACGGGCAGAACGCCTCTTTTGCCTCGGTTTGCGCTCGGCAACTGGTGGAGTCGTTATCATACCTATACCGCGGACGAATATCTGCGTGTTTTGAACCGCTTTGAGGATAAAAATATTCCCATCAGCGTAGCGACGGTGGATATGGATTGGCATTATTCCGCAAATATAGACGCGGAAGTCGGTATCACCGCAAGCGGTAAAAGCGGCCCTGAATACGTAGGCACGCCTGCTACAAACGTGGGTTGGACGGGCTATACGTGGAATAGAAATCTTTTTCCCGATCCGAAAGGATTTATGGAAGAATTGCACGAGCGCGGCATGAAAATCACGCTGAATTTGCACCCGTCGGACGGCTTCCGTTGGTGGGAGGATTGTTATCAAAACATGGCAAGCGCGATGGGAATCGACCCGTCGACGAACTTGCAAGTTCCCTTTGATTTTTCCTACGACCGTTTTATCAACGCGTATTTTGATCTTGCGCATACGCCTTTGGAGGAAATGGGCGTCGATTTTTGGTGGATCGATTGGCAACAGCCGGACATCGAATGGCACGATCCCCGTCCGTTCTGGCAAAAGGAGGCGGACCCGATCAAGGAAAAATACGATCCGCTGTGGGCGCTTAACCATTATCACTACTACGACAACGCCACCAAACACACCGTGCCGATGATCTTGTCCCGTTATTCGGGCGTCGGTTCTCATCGATATCCCATCGGCTTTTCGGGGGATACGGAAATTTCGTGGCGCACGCTTGCGTATTTGCCTTACTTTACCGCAACGGCGACCAACGTCGGGTATACGTGGTGGAGTCACGATATCGGCGGACACAATCTTGGGGAGAAATCGAACGAATTATTCGCCCGTCACGTACAGTACGGCGTATTCAGTCCGATCACCCGTTTGCATTGTACCTGCGATGAAACGATGACGAAAGAGCCTTGGGCATACGGCGGCGGTGCAGGGCTTATTGCGGAAGAATTTTTGCGCTTCCGCCATAAATTGGTACCGTATTTATACAACGCGAACTATCTCAACTGCGTGGAAGGCACGGCGCTTGTCGAGCCGATGTATTACGAGTGGAAAGATTATGCGGCGTACAATTATAAAGAAGAATACCGTTTCGGCAGCGAATTGATCGTCGCCCCCGTTACGCAAAAAGCTTATCCCGACGGATATGCGCGCGTGCGTGCGTGGATTCCCGAAGGGAAGTGGACGGATATCTTCACGGGCGATGTGTACGAAGTGGGCGCGGGCGGTAAGGAAACCTGCCTGCTCCGCACGTTGGAATCTATCCCCGTTTTAGCCAAAGCAGGCGCGATATTGCCCCTTTCCGCGGATAACAAAAACGCGGTGAAAAACCCCGAAAAATTGGAAATTTGGGCGTATGAGGGGACAAACGTCTATACCATGTACGAGGATGGCTTGGATGAAGGAAAAAATACCGTACTGTTTACCGAATTTAAGTCGGAATATACCGAATTGAATGGGGCAGGTACGCAATCATTGATTATTTTCACGCATGGCGACCCTACCGTGATTCCGCAAAACCGTGAAATGAAGATCTGCTTTAAAAACGTGGAGGACGGTTACGTGCGCCTTTACGTGGACGGAAAGGAAGAAGTTTGTAAAAAGCGTTTGAGCGATTGCGTGGAAGTGACCCTGTCGTTTGCGGCTGAAAAGACTTATCGTATCGAAGTGATTTATCCCGTAAAAACGCGCTTGCAGAGATGGTTGAAAGGGGCGCAGAGGATTTTGACGGAAAGCCAAGGCGTCAACTACAACAAGGAATACGCATGGCGCATCTTGTTGCAGGCGACGACGGAGGAAGAATACGTACAACTGATCGACGCTTTGCCCGTCGATATGGCAACGAAACTGCGTTTAAAAGAAACTTTATAAGAAAGAAACTGCTCGTCGAATAGCTGACGAGCAGTTTTTTGACGGTCATAATCATAAATTTTGACACTCCCATATTAAAAAATGCTATTGATTTTTCTTTTGGAATTTGTTATACTGAAGTTATCATTAAATGAAAGGAGCGACCCAAATGTCCAAACGTACTTTTTTGAAGAAAATAACCGCGCTTTCGCTGTGTTTATGCAGTGTGATCGCCGTTTCGGCTTGCGACAGTTTAGGCAATATTTTACCTTTTATGAAGAATAGTTCTATTGAAAGTTCCACGTCGAACGTTACGCTTTCGGTGACGCAATTTGACCAACCCGTATCGCTGGTGCATCAATCGGTGTCCGATTATCTCAGCGCCGATCCCGAGGAACTTGTTACCGCCTATTTGCCCGGCGGTACGATGCGCGTGGATAAGGGTAGACCTGTCACGTTTGAATACTCCGCCCGTGCGGAAGATGGCGCATTGGATATCAGTTACATACTGATCGAATGCTCACTCGATCAAGATTTTGCCGTGATTGAACACACGCAAAAATTCAGCCCCAGACAAAAGGAACTGGAGGTGTACAATTTGAAGACGGGCGCGCATTATTATTACCGTTTTACGTTACATATGACGGACGGCGACACCGTTTCGACGACGGGTGAATTCGACACGGCGGCGTCCCCCCGTATGATCAACTTGGACGGCGCGTGTAACGTACGCGATATCGGCGGTTGGAAAACGGAGGACGGAAAAACGATCAAACAGGGCTTGTTGTTCCGCGGCAGTGAAATCGACGGCGGTAAAAACAAAGGACACGCCGATTTCTGCTTGACTTCAAAAGGGGTTGAACAGCTTCGCGCGCTGGGGATCAAAACCGACCTTGACTTGCGCGATGAAAGCACGAAAGTTTCCGAATACAGCATTTTGGGCGAGGACGTTTCCCGTTCTTTCTACAATGCGGCGCAGTACCAGTCGATTTTGGACGGCTCCAACGCCGAACGGACGAGAAAAATTTTCTCCGCGCTCGCAAAACCCGAGGCGTATCCCGTATATTTGCACTGCACGCACGGCGTTGACCGCGCAGGGTCGACTACGTTGATTTTAGAGGCTCTTTTGGGTATGTCGAAAGAGGATCTTATTCGCGATTACGAGTTGTCGGCGTTCTATTACAATTACGCGCACGTAAACCGTAATACAAATACGGGCGGTACGATTTTGGATTTGATCGACGGACTGGAAGAAGGTTACGCAGGCGAAACGTTTGCCGATAAAGTGGAGAAATTCTTACTTTCCATCGGCGTAACGCAAGCGGAAATCGACAGCATACGTAATATTTTCTTAGGTTAATGAATGATAAAACAGCCCCTTCTGCTGAAGGGGCTGTTTTCTATAACTATTATATTATTTTTCTTTCGCGTGGAAAATAAGACCAACCGTACCGGGGCCGCAATGCGCGCCGATAACGGGACCAACGGGTCGCATTTCTACGTCCAAATCACCGAACTGCGCTTTCATGTTGGCGATAAAACCTTGCGCTTCTTCTTCGCAATCCGCTTGTAAAACGTAGACCTTGTATTTATTCAAATCCAAGCCTTTTTCTTTCATGTAGCCAAGCAGCATAGAGAAGGCTTTTTTCTTGCCTTTTGCCTTGGCGATATTAAGGATTTTGCCTTCTTCGTTGAAATAAAGAATGGGTTTGATACCGAGCAAGTTTCCAACGAGTCTCGATACGCCCGATACTCTGCCGCCGCGGTAAAGATAGGTCAAATCATCGACGACGAAGTAGGTCGCCGTATGTGCGATCAAATCGTCCAAATATGCGTCCAACTCGTCCATGGTAGCCCCTTCTTTGTATTTCAAAGCACCGTAATAGGTGATAAAACCGCTACCGAGCGAGATCAATTTCGAGTCCTTAAAACGGATTTCTCTTTCGGGATATTTTTCTTTTAACTGCGCGATTACGTTCTGCATTGCGTTGAACGTCCCACTCATTTGATGGGAGAAGGTGATGTAGTAAATATCTTCGCCGCGTGCAAGAATGGGTTCGAAATATTCGGTATAAGCGTACTCGTTCAAAGCCGCGGTTTTTGGCGTGCCGCCCGCACGCATTTTGTCGTAAAACGCTTTAAAATCGTGCGTTTCACCCATATCGTAAAAACGTTCTTCACCGTCTTCGATGTAGGGCATACGGATGAGATTTAAACCCAATTCCTTTACAGTCGTGTGCCAAAGTTCGCAATTAGAATCGCAAAATAACTGATACATAATGTTTCTCCTCGATTGTTATCTGATTTTTATTTATTGTTTTGTTTTTTCGGGGTCTACCAAAGCAAAAGAAAATTCACCGCTGACCGCAAGTTTTCCGTTTACCTTACCTTCCGCCTTGATAAAGTGGAAGGGACCGAGTGAGCGAATGTGCGAGCAAGTAAATTCTACTCTGTCGCCGGGACGAACGGGGTTTTTAAATTTCACGTTGTTCATGCCTGCATATAAAGTGGCTTTTCCCTTTACTTTATCCGCCATCAAAAGGCAGGAACTTTGCGCCGCCATTTCGCATAAAATAACGCCGGGCACGATAGGATTTTCGGGGAAATGCCCTTGCAAGAAAAATTCATCGCCGCGCACGTTGTAGATGCCTGTGGAAGTGCCGTCCTCGTTTGCGTACGCCTCATCGACGAGTAACATAGGCTCTCTATGGGGAAGAATTTCTTTGATTTCTTCTCTATTCATCGATTTCTCCTTTATTGTATGCGGGAGGCGGCGTTTTTCAGTAATACTTCCGCTTCCGCAACGATTTCCTCAATCATTTCTTTGCAGGTTTGTTCTTTATTGACCAGCCCGGCAATTTCTCCGCAAAGGAACGAGCCTTTTTCCCAATCGCCTTCCTTCACGGCTTTGCGCAACGCCCCCGTGCCGAATGCCGTCAATTCCTCATCCGTGCTCGTTAAATCTTTTTCGCGTTCCGCAAACAACTGTGTAAACGGATTTTTCAACGCGCGCGCAGGGTGTCCGATTCTTCTACCGTTTACCACCGTGCCCATATCGCCTGCTTTCAGCACTTTTTCCTTATAGGTGGGGTGAATATTGCATTCGGTTGCAACGAGGAACCGCGTGCCCATTTGTACGCCTTCCGCGCCCAACATAAACGCCGCCGCCATACCTCTGCCGTCTGCGATACCGCCCGCCGCAATTACGGGAATATCTACTGCGTCTACTACCTGCGGTACTAAGGGCATCGTGTTGGCTTCACCGATATGCCCGCCCGATTCGCCGCCTTCCGCGACAACAGCCGTCGCGCCGCGCTTGGCTACCATTTTCGCCAAAGCCACGGAGGCAACCACGGGGATAACTTTTACGCCTACGTCCGTCCATTTTTTAATATAGGGGAGGGGATTGCCCGCGCCCGTCGTTACGACGGGGACTTTTTCCTCCACGATGACCTCTGCCACTTCGGGAGTAAAAGGGCTCATCAACATTACGTTGACGCCAAACGGTTTATCCGTTTTTTCGCGCAGTTTTTTGATTTCCGCGCGGAGTTGTTCGCCGTTCATATTCATGCCGGCGATAATTCCCAAGCCGCCTGCCTCGGAAACAGCCGCCGCCAAATCGGCGTCCGCGACCCAAGCCATACCGCCTTGGAAAATGGGGTATTTGATCCCCAAAAGTTCGCAAATTTTACTTTTTAACATAAAAAGTCCCTCTTTTTCGATGTTTTTCGCGTCTTTTTACGATTTGTTGAAATCTCAACAAGTACATTATACCATAAAATAGGAAAAAAGTCTACCCCTTGGCGCATATTTTTTCACTTTTTGGCTTTTGGGGGGAGGAGTGGAGGAAAACTCGGGCAAGGAAATGCCGTTTTTCTAGAAAAACGGTTGACTTTTCTCTTGTTTATGCGTATAATAGTTTTTGTGAACAATGGGTTGAGTGATTGACGGTGACCGTGGTTTATAAATGAATATAATGCAGAGATGGTAGAGTGGTCGATTGCGGCGGTCTTGAAAACCGTTGAAACGAGAGTTTCCGGGGGTTCGAATCCCTCTCTCTGCGCCAAAATCCGTGGGTAGTATTTACTATCCACGGATTTTTTGTGTTCCGTGATTAGAGAGGAATTCGAGGGATGCGCGCTAAAGGTGAGGACCTTTCCGCCTGCACCATAGGAAGATAGTACAACAGTGTTTTTTTGATTTGGAGAGTAAAAGAACACTTGTATGTGATTTGGGACGCAGGCAGCTTGTTATTTTGCGGATTAACAGTCCATGTGCTGTTTTTAAAATAGAAAAAACATTGATTTTTCAGTCGTTATGTGTTATAATAACTAAAAAGAAAAATGAGGAGAAAAACAAATGAAAAAGTTTACGAGATTGCTCGTCGTGCTTTTGGGTGGGTTTATCGTTTCGATTATAGCAACGGCATATTTCTTGCCTGAGAAGAATTACGTTATTACTTCCCAAATGATTTGTCTAATCGTGATTTTGGTGGTGCTGACGCTTGCGGAAGCCTTTGATAAATTCAATATCGGTAATTTAATTTCCTTACAAAAAGAAAACAAACGCACGGAAACGGAATTGGAACGTGTAACGCAGGAAAATAGAGAACTGCGCGTTAATCTTATGCAAATTGTTTCACAAAATATTTCCAATAGAAATATGAACATATTTGGTGGTACACCCGAAATGTTACAGCAGTTGATGCGTGTGGAAAAAGCGCCCGCAGAGGAAGTAAAAAAGAAGAAAGAAGAAGTTGTTGAAAGAGTATCGGAGGCTCGCGCTGCACAGACGCTGGATACAAACGGGCGCGACATGGAAAGCAGGCGGCGGATTTTAGAAAAAATCCAAGAGTTTTCCTTAAAGAAATATTGTGAAAGCGAAACGATTGATTTTCAAAACGTACATAAGGATATGCGATTCTCGGAAGGATTTATCGAAGCTGATCCAATCATGTTCCGCAATGTTATTTTTGACGCATATTATCGTTCTCCGCAGGATGAAGAAATATTTATGGAAGTACGTATGTATTATACGGTTTTGCCTATATTGGAAAATTTATATCATCGTTTGTCTAAAATATATCATTATCGTAATGCAAAAAAAATGCAAGCGAAACTGGTTTTGATCTTGCCAAGATTATCACAAGCAAAGCATAAGGAGTTGGAGCTTGGGCACGTATATCTTTCACCTCAAAGGCTATATGACGCATTCGCACCCGCTATACAAAATAAATTGTTGGAAATTCGCGAAATAGTGATAGACGATGCGGACGTGGACGCTTTAATAAAAGCGAGCGGACGTTAAAGAGTCTTAAGTGTAAGGAGAGATGTTATGAGAAAAAATTTAAAACCCAAAGCGTATATTTATCCGCTGCCCGTGTTGATTGTGGGCACTTATGACGAAAACGGCACGCCTGACGCGATGAATGCGGCATGGGGTACGGTTTGCGATACGGCACAAGTTTCCATTTGTTTGAGCGCGGGACATAAAACTGTGAAAAATCTTTTAAAAACGCAGGCGTTTACCGTGGCGATCGCAGATGCGAAAAATGTGATTCCTGCCGATTACGTGGGCGTAGTTTCAGCAAACAACGTTCCCGATAAGCTCAAAAATACGGGTTGGCATATCACGAAAAGTCAGTTTGTCAATGCGCCCATCATAGAGGAGTTGCCGCTTGTTTTAGAGTGTAAGCTTGTCAGCTATGACGCCGAAACGGAAATTTGTATCGGGGAAGTAGTCAACGTCAGCGTGGACGATTGTATTTTGAACGACAAAGACAAGGTCGATTTGACGAAGTTCCAACCTATTTGTTATGATTGTGACGGACATGGATACTATAAATTGGGCGAAAAAGTCGGTAACGCCTTCGCGGACGGATTAAAGTTGAAATAAAGTGTTATGATTATCAAATTTGACGAAATAAAAGAGACGGAATTAAGGGCATTTTACGGCGGGGAAGGAGCATTGATTGCCAGTATGTATGTGGATGAGAAAAACAAGATTTTGCGAGGTAAACTCGTACCTGGTGCCACGATTGGGCTGCATAGACATATTCCTTCCTCTGAAATTATCTTTATTCTTTCGGGAAAAGGTAAATCGGTTTGCGACGGAGTGGAGGAATTGCTCTTTGCGGGTGATTGTCACTATTGCCCGAAGGGGAGCGAGCATTGTCTTATCAACGTTGGCGAGGACGATTTATGCTTTTATGCGGTCGTTCCGCAACAATAAAGCAAGCGGCTACGGAGGAAGGTATATTATGCAAGCGAAGTTGAAACAGTTGGCGACGGAGTGGGGTGCAGATCTTGTTGGATTTTGCAAACTGACTGCGCCGCCGGTAAAGGAATTGCCTGACAACGTATACGCCGTGTCTATTGCGGTGAAATTGTCCGACGCCGTCCTCAAAACGATCGACGGTGCGCCGTCTTTTGTCTATTTTCAGCATTACCGTACGGCAAATGCCTTGCTGGACCAAATTGCCTTTCGACTTGCGCGTGAAATCGAAAAAAGCGGTTTTTCCGCGTTGCCCGTTGCAGCAAGTCAAAGTCTTGGCAAAAACAACCCTTATATAGGTATGCTTCCGCATAAGACGGCGGCGGTTTTGTCGGGCTTGGGTTTTGTTGGGAAAAGCGGGTTATTCCTCTCCGAAAAATATGGCAGTAAGGTGCGTTTGGCAACCGTCATCACGGACATGCCTCTAACAAACGAGTTGCCCGTTATTGAAAACGGTTGCGGTGATTGCCGTATATGTCAAACCGCTTGTCCTGCGGGCGCGATTTATGGGACGCCGCCTACAACGGACGGCGAACGAAATTTTGACCCCGAAAAATGTTCGCGATATATGAAAGAACATTTTCAAGATATCGGCAGAGGAAGTGTTTGCGGCGTTTGTATTAAAGTCTGTCCGAAAAATAAATTGCGGTAAAAGTTGTATGTAAAAAGATACGCCCCAAAAGCGATTTCAGCTTTTGGGGCGTAGTTTTGTGAAAATTTATTCGATATCCAACTCGGGCGGAACGTCGATCTCGTCCGAAACGTATTTGCCGTTTTTCTTGCGTTGGCGGACGCATTCGGACAGCAGATATTCGATTTGACCGTTGATCGAACGGAAATCGTCTTCCGCCCATGCCGCGATTGCATTATACAGTTTTGGCGATAAGCGTAAGGGGACTTGTTTTTTACCGTTTTCGTTCATAATCTCGTACCTGCCTTGTTGATTTTATGTTTTTATCCTTCATTGAAGGGGCTTACGGCGTGTGCCGCGAGCGTTTTTATCAATATAAGCTACCCGTATTGACGATGGGTTGCGCGTCGTGGTTGCCGCAAAGTACCACCAAAAGGTTGGAGACCATTGCCGCCTTTCTTTCCTCGTCCAAATGCACAAGGTTGCCGCCGTTCAAACGTTCCAACGCCATTTCTACCATGCCGACGGCACCGTCTACAATCATCTTTCTCGCGTCGATGATTGCCGATGCCTGCTGACGCTGTAACATGACAGCCGCAATCTCGGGCGCGTATGCAAGATAAGTAATGCGCGCTTCGATGATTTCGATACCTGCTTCGTTTACGCGCGCTTGAATTTCATCGCGGATACGCGAAGCCACGATCTCGCTCGAGCCTCTCAAACTGCCGTCGTCGGCAATACCGTCGCCCGTCGTGTCGACGCCGGGGGCTACGTCGTAAGGGTAAATACGTACGACGTGTCTTAACGCACTGTCGCATTGAAGGGAAAGATATTCTTTGTAATTATCCACGTTGAAAACAGCTTTTGCCGTGTCAACCACACGCCACATAACCGCAATACCGATCTCTACGGGGTTGCCGAGACAGTCGTTGATTTTTTGACGGTTGTTGTTCAGCGTCATAATTTTCAACGAGATTTTTTTATCGGGAACGTTGAGGGAAAGTTTCAATTCACCGTCCGCATTCGCCGCTTGCGCCTTGTTGACGTCGCCGCTTTGGTTGAGCTTTGTCATCGCCGCGGGATTGACCGCAACACAGAAGGGGTTGACCGCGTAAAAGCCTTCGCCTTTGAGCGTACCGATATATTTACCGAATAAAGTCAATGCCAAAGCTTCCTGCGGCTTTAACACGCGTAAACCCACGAGGGGAATCCACAAAACGCACATCAGTACACCGCAAACGATCGAGCCGACAATGCCGAGCGTTTCGTTGCTACCCAAAACGCCGCTTTCCGCCGCAATGCCAAGTGCAATACACCCAACGATAGCAACCAACTCCAAAAAAGAGAACAGGAGCAGAGTGCGTATACCGTGTTTTTTATTCTTCAATAAAATTTCTTCCATAATATAACCTCCTATGGATTTGATATTAAAATGATATCACATTATAATATCCATGTCAAGAGGTTTTTGGTGAAAAAACTGTGAAAGTTTAAATTAGCCGATCAAAGTTTCATATTCGCTATACAGCGCGTCCAAGAGGTTTTTGATTTCCTCCAAGCGGTTGCATTTTTCGCTCAAAAGGGCAAAATTTGCGGTGACCGCGGGGTCGGAAAGGGAGGCGTTGATTTCTGCGTCCTCTGTTTCAAGAAGTGAAATTTCTTCCTCTATTTTCTTTATGCGCATTTTCCTGCGTGCGTCCGCGGCGCGTTCTTCCTTCGTGCGGTAACCTCCTTCTTTTTTGCCGGAATTTGCCGAAACGGAGGGGGCAGGTGTCGATTGAGTTGTTTTTTGCGCAGTTTTTGCTGCCTCTTTCGCTGCAATTTTTTGCGCGTGATATTCTTCGTAAGAACAACTGTATTCGGTGGCGTTTCCGTCTTCCAACTCAAGAATTTTTCCTGCCAAAGCGCGGATGAAGTAGCGGTCGTGCGAAACGAACAAAACCGTGCCGTCAAACGCTTTCAACGCGCTTTCGAGGCTTTCCCTTGCGGGCAGGTCGAGGTGGTTGGTCGGCTCGTCCAAAATGAGGACATTTCCCTTTTCGCATTCGAACATGGCAAGGGCGAGTTTCGCGCGTTCGCCGCCCGATAGCATACGCACTTTTTTGTCCATATCTTCGGCGATCAAGCCTGCCTGCGCGAGAATGTTTCGGACGCGCGTTTGATCCCAAGTAACGTGTCTGCCCCAAAGCTCGCCCAAAACGGATTCGTTGAGGTCGAGGTTGGCGTTTTCCTGATCGTAGCAAGCGATTTTTACAAACCGTCCCAAACGAATTGCAGGATTTTTCCCTTTTACGATTTCCTTGACAAGAGTGGATTTTCCCGTGCCGTTGTCTCCGACGACGGCGCATTTTTCACCGCGCGTCAAACCGAAAGACGCGCTTTCGAGTAAGACTTTTTCGCCCGCCGTCAGGCGCAGATTTTCCACTTCCAAAACCCGTTCGTAGGGTTTGTCCGTATAGGTGAAAGTAAAACGGGGCGGCGTGGGAGGCAGGGCAGGCTTTTCGACCAGCTCCATTTTCTCTAACGCAAGCCGACGGGATTGCGCCATCTTGGTAGTGGAGGCGCGGACGAGGTTTCTATCTACGTATTCCTGCATATGCGCCCGTTCTTCCTGCTGTTTTTCATATTCTTTGATAAGGTGCGCTACTTTTTCGGCTTTTAAGATTTTATACTTACTGTAATTGCCCTTAAACACGGACAGTTTTTTGTTTTCGATTTCATACACGGTCGACACTAACTTATCGAGGAAGTACCGATCGTGCGACACGGTCAAAATTGCGCCTTTATAGGTGGAAAGATAATCTTCCAGCCAAAACAGCGTTTTCATATCGAGGTGGTTGGTCGGCTCGTCCAAAATCAAAAGTTCGGGGTCTTCGAGAAGAAGTCGGCACAGTTTCAAACGCGTTTTTTCGCCGCCTGACATTGTGTGTATCGTTTGATCGTATGCGTGCTCAAAACCCATACCGTTAAGGACGGTGCGAATGCGTACTTCAAAGTGGTAGCTGTCGCGTGCGGCGATTTGCTTATTCAGGTAATCGTATTTGGCGGAAAGTGCGCGGTATTCGGGAGTATTCTCCTCCGCTTGCGCAAACAGTTTTTCCGTTTCCCGTAAAGTTTCGATGGCACGGATATCCTCGGTGAAAATTTCACGCATTTCTTCAAAAACGGTGTTGTATGAATCATAGCCGCCCGTTTGCGCAAGGTAGCCGATACGAATGCCGTTTTTGCGAAAAAGAGTACCGCTTTCGGGGTCTAATTCACCCAAAATCAAGCGGATCAAGGTGGTTTTGCCTTCGCCGTTTGCACCGATCAACCCGACCCTGTCCCCCTCGTTTAAGGAAAAACAGAGGTTTTCCAATAGCGAACCGCCGTTAAAACCGAAAGATAAATTGTCTGCGGAAAGCAGCATAAAACACCTCGAAAGAATAAAATTTGCGCGCCGTGCGCAACCTAAAATCAAATGAAAAACCGTAAAAAGTTATACGAAAAAATCCGTCGATGTGAGAAAGAATTGTTGTTTGCCGAGCCTACACGCGCGGCGAAACTCACCGCCAAAATCACCAAATGGAAAGCGGAAGTATTCGACCCCTAACCTAATTCAACTCGGTCTCGAACGGCTAAAAATCCCATTGAGGAATGTAAGCCTCACTGCTCGAATTTCGTTCCTGCGCAAAAAGGCGTTCTCCCAAACCGAGCTCCAGCGCCGTTTCTACCACGGCGTTGTATTCACGCGCGGTGATCGGGCGGGAAAGTTCTTTCATGCCCTCGATTTCCCCGAAAGGAGTATATTGACTCATCAAACTCAAGTAAGTGGAAGGGGGCAGGTGTGCGTTGAACCATTTTATAAGGGCTTTACTGTCGCTTGTGCAAAGGGGCATCACCAAGTGCCGAACAATGCACCCGGACAGCATTTTTCCCTCCTCCGTCATAGACAAAGGCTTGCTGTTTGCCATAAAAGTAATGGCTTGGCTTGCGATTTCAAAGTAATTTTCTTTCCCCAAATACCGTTTGGAGAGGGCGGGGGAGGAAAATTTCATATCGGGAAGGTAAATATCCACAAAGGGGTCGATTTGTTTTAAAGTTTCGACTTTTTCATAACTGCCCGTATTGTAAACCACGGGAATTTTCGGTTGGCAAATTTCGAACGCCTGTACCAGGTACGGGATGAAATGGGACGGAGTGACAAGGGAAACGTTGTCCGCGCCCATGTCTTCCAACTGTTTAAAGATATCGGCAAGCTGGGCAGGCGTGATCTCTTTTCCCCGTTTTGCGCGGGAAACCTCGTAATTTTGACAAAACGCGCAACGCAAATTACACCCCGAAAAGAAGATTGTGCCGCTGCCTTTTTTAAAAGAGATACACGGTTCTTCAAAGGGATGAAGATAATATTTTGCGATGCGCAACCCTTTTACGCCGCATGCGCCGAACCCTTTCGTGCGGTCAGCGCCGCATTCGACGGGGCAAAGAGTGCAATTTTTAATTGAAATGCCGTCCATAATCTATATTATAGCACGAATGAAACGTTTTTGCAAGCAATAATCAGTTGACAAAACCCGTTGAGGGGTGTTATAATAGCTTGAATGAAAAAATGCGAAAGAGGATGAAAGAATGAGGAAATTTTTTACCAGCGAAAGCGTAACGGAAGGGCATCCCGATAAGGTGTGCGACAACATTTCCGACGGTATCTTGGATGCGATTTTGGCGTCCGATCCGCAGGCGCGCGCCGCGGTGGAATGTGCGGCGGCGTTCGATACGTTGCTCATCATGGGGGAAGTAACGACGACGGCGAATATCGATTATGAGGCGAAAGCACGCGAAATCATCAAGGAGATCGGGTATGATTTCGGTACGTTTGCATACGATAAATGTAAAATTATCGTGGCGATCCATACGCAGTCGCCCGATATTGCGATGGGCGTAAACGCGTCTTTGGAGAAAAAGACGGAAGGCGGCGACGCGGAAAATCAGCTTGGCGCAGGCGATCAAGGCATGATGTTTGGGTATGCTTGCCGTGAAACGAAAGAGTTGATGCCGTTAACTTTGTCCTTGTCTCACCGTTTGGCAAAACGTTTGACTGACGTAAGAAAGCAGGGCGTTTTGACCTATCTTCGTCCCGACGGAAAAACGCAGGTAACGGTCGAATACGTGGACGGCGTTGCAAAACGCGTCGATACGGTGGTCGTTTCCACGCAACACGACGAGGAGGTTTCGCAGGAACAGATCCGCGCGGATATGAAAAAATACGTCATCGATGAAATTATTCCCGAAAATTTGATGGACGAAAATACGAAAATTTACGTCAACCCTACGGGTAGGTTCGAAATCGGCGGTCCGGAAGGGGACAGCGGTTTGACGGGCAGAAAGATCATCGTAGATACTTACGGCGGCAGATGTGCGCACGGCGGCGGCGCTTTTTCGGGGAAAGATCCCACGAAAGTGGATAGAAGCGCGGCGTATTACTGCCGTTATATCGCAAAAAATATGGTTGCCGCAGGGCTCGCGGACGAGTTGGAAATTCAGGTTGCCTACGCGATTGGCGTGGCGAAACCCGTTTCCGTATTTGTGGATAGCCACGGCACGGGTAAGCTGGACGACGAAACGCTTGCCGAAGTAGTCAAGAAAGAATTTGACCTTCGTCCCTATGCCATCATTCGCGATTTGGATTTGAGAAAGCCCGTTTTCAAGAAAACGGCGGCGTACGGACATTTCGGTTACAAAGGTTTCTCGTGGGAGCAAACCGACAGAGTGGACGCGTTGAAAAAATATCTTTGATAAAAAATGCCGAGCGAGTGAGACTTTGCTCGGCGTTTTCATAGAAAAAGCTAAAAGGGATAGGCAGGTACGCGATGAATGCACGTGATTTGGGATACATAGCGATGACGGTGACGCTGATTTCGGCGTCGGCGTGGATTGTCGTGCCCATCGGGGAAATTCCCGTGACGTTGCAAACGGCGGTGCTGTTTCTCGCAGCAGGGTTGCTGGGATTGAAACGCGCAGTGTTTGCTACGCTTGCCTACGTTCTTTTAGGGTTGATCGGCGTACCCGTATTTGCGGGCTTTACGGGCGGAGTTTCAAAAATCGTTTCTCCCACGGGCGGTTATATCCTTGGCTTTTTGGCGATTGCGTTTGCGGTTGGCGGTGCGTCGAGTTTATTAAAATCGCAAACGGGTAAAAGACGGGTTTTGTATTTGGCGCTCGCGATGTCGGTCGGATTGCTGTTATGTTATGCGCTGGGGACGGTATGGTTTGTGCTGGTTTCAGGCAACGGCGGCGTGGGATTTTGGACGGCGTTGACGCTGTGCGTTTTGCCGTATTTGCCTTTCGATATCGTCAAAATTTGTTTGGCGGCTTTCTTGACGGTGAAATTGTCGAAATTTGTAAAAATAGCATAGGCAGGTATGCGATGAAATAAAAAACGGAGAGTTTTCTCTCCGATTTTACTTTAATTTTCAAATGTCAATAATCTTTTTCGCCTGCCAAATAATCCAAGGAAACGTTAAAATACCTCGCAAGCGTGATGACGGCTTTTAAGTTGGGAATGCGTTTTTCATTTTCCCAGTAGGTAATTGCGACTTGTGTCAATCCCGTTGCGGCGGCAAGTTCTTCTTGAGAAAGTTTTTCTTCCAGTCTCAATTCTTTTAAACGAGTGGCAAATTTTTTCATTGTTACGTTTTCCATAAGGTTTCCTCATTTTGCATTTTACAATTACATTTTATCACAAAAGTTATAAAAATGCTTTGCAAAAACAAATGTTATCAAGTGGAGGGTGCGACTATGGAGAACTATTCGGCGATTATGGAAATGTTTAGAGGGAAAAGAGGGTGCTGTGAGAATATAGAACCCAGTGAAACGTATAACGAGCGTTTGCATGAGTGTGTGGAAATCGAAGATAAAATAAAGGAACGGTTAAAGGATAATGCGGAAACGTTGGAGTTGATTGAAAAACTTTCATGGGTGACAATGGGGACGGAGGCGGCAGCGGTGGATGACCACTACTATGAGGGATTTTGTTTTGGGGTTTTGCTTGGTTTGGAGGTAGCGGGTACGCGATCAAAATGATTGAATGAGGGAATAATGTATTTTGACAATATAAAAAATCCTTCCGATGAGGAAGGATTTTTTACCATATTACAGCAATACGATGCCGTTTTCTTTGCAAATTTTTCTCGTTTCTTCGTCCCAAAGGGAAACTTGCACTTCGCCGATATGCGCTTTGTCCAAAAGCAACATGGAAAGCCGCGATTGTCCGATACCGCCGCCCATAGTCAGGGGGAGTTCGCCTGCCAAAAGAGCTTTGTGGAAGGGGAGGTTTCTGCGTTCGTCCGCGCCTGCCTTTTTCAACTGTTCGTCCAACGATTTTTCGTCTACGCGGATACCCATGGAGGAAATTTCAAACGCGCATCCCAGCAGTTCGTTCCAAAACATGATATCCCCGTTCAGCGACCAGTCGTCGTAGTCGGGCGCACGGTTGTCGTGCGGTTTGCCCGATTTCAGCTTATCCCCGATCTGCATAATGAACGCCGTTTTGTGTTCTTTTAAGAAGGCGTTTTCCCGTTCCTTACCCGTCATATCGGGATATAAATCCTCCAGCTCCTGCGCGGTCACGAAAGTGACAGTGCGGCAAAGGTTGACATTGAGCTGTGGATAGCGGCATTTGAGATAATCGAGCGTGTCGCAAATCGCGCCCACGATGCCTTGGACTACTTTTTTCAAATAATCGACCGTGCGCGTTTCGCGGGTGATGATTTTTTCCCAGTCCCATTGATCGGTATAGACGGAATGTAAATTGTCCATTTCCTCATCGCGGCGGATGGCGTTCATATCCGTGTACAAGCCTTCGCCTTCCGAAAAACCGTACGCCGCCAAAGCCATGCGTTTCCATTTTGCGAGCGAATGCACCACGACCGCGTCCTTTCCCGTTTCTTTAAGGTCGAATTTCACGGGGCGTTCCACACCGCTTAAATCGTCGTTCAAACCGGTTGCGGGATCGACAAAGAGGGGGGCAGATACGCGTTTAAGGTTCAAAGCAAGGCATAAACGCTCCTCAAAGGTGCGCTTTAAAAGCCCGATTGCCGTCTGGGTATCGTACATACCCAAAACCGATCGGTAATCTTTTGGTACGATCACTTTGCTCATATTCTCTCACCTCCCGCAAAGGGAATTTTTTATAGTATGGTATATTATAGCATACGCCGCATAAAAATGTCAACGATTTTTTCTATCATAAGCCTTTTTAAAATCGAAAAAACGAAACGAAGCGTAAAAACGCGGCACAAGTTTTTCAAAAGGTTTTTATAAATTGTCTTAATAGATCAAAAAGAGGGTATATATATAGAAAGGATTTGCGATATTTTTTTGAGAAAACGGCTTGAAAACGCTTTGCTTTTCAAGAGAAATATTGTACAATATATAATGACGGTAAAATGCCGAGTTGCGGCTATTTGTAAAAAGGCGCATAGCTTGGCAAGACGATCAGTAAAATAAATCTATCGGAGTTTTTTCTAATGGGATTGATCAAATATTTAATGAGTGGCGACGGAAGAAAGAGTTTGGCAAAGCTGAACAAGATGGCGGATCAGGTAGAGGCGTTGGAACCGAAGTATGAGGTGATGGACGACGAAACCCTGAAAGCGCAAACTCAAATTTTGAAGGATCGCCTGCAGGCGGGTGAAACGCTGGATGATATTCTTTACGACGCGTTTGCGGCTTTGAGAGAGGCAAGTAAGCGTGTGTTGGGGATGCGTCATTTCCACGTGCAGATCATCGGCGGTATCTGTTTGCACCAGGGCCGTATCGCGGAAATGCGTACCGGTGAAGGTAAAACCTTGGTATCTACCCTGCCCGCGTATTTGAACGCGTTGTCGGGAAAGAGCGTACACATCGTTACGGTCAACGATTACCTTGCAAAGCGCGACGCGGAATGGATGGGGAAAGTGCACAAATTTATGGGCCTTACCGTCGGCGTTGTCGTACCCGGTATGGAGGACGATGAAAAGCGCGAAGCGTATAAATGCGATATCGTGTACGGTACGAATAACGAATTCGGTTTCGACTATCTCCGTGATAACCTCAAAACGGATTTGTCCCGCATGGTACAGCGCGATTTAACGTTTGCGATCGTGGACGAAGTCGACTCGATTTTGATCGATGAAGCAAGAACGCCTTTAATTATTTCCGGTAAAGGGGAAAAATCCTCCGATTTGTACGTGCAGGTAGATAAGCTTGTTCGCACTCTTTCGGGCGGTTTCGACGATGAATTAAAAGACGCGGAAACGGCGGCTTTGGAAGCGTTGCGCGAGGAAAAGAAGAATAAGAAAAAGAATAAGGGCAAGAAAAAGGTTGTAGAAGACGTAGAGGAAGAAGATGAGGAAGAATACGTCGATTACACTAAGATGACCTTGGAAGAACAGGCAAACTACGAGGCGGAGTTGGAAGAAAAACGTGCGCAAGCACGTGCGGCTGCGCCCGAAGGAAAGCGTTCGTTGGCGGCTGAAAAGGATTGGGATTACATCATCAACCGTAAGGACAAGACGGTGGAATTGACGGACAGCGGCGCAAGAAAGGCCGAACGTTTCTTCCACATCGACAACATCGCGGAAATCGAGCACGCAGATTTGAACCATCACATTCAGCAGGCGTTGAAGGCGCATAAGCTGTTTAAGTTGGACGAAGATTATATCGTCAGCGAAGGGGAAGTCATCATCGTTGACGAATTCACGGGACGTTTGATGAACGGGCGCCGTTATTCGGACGGTTTGCACCAAGCCATCGAAGCGAAAGAAGGGGTAGAAGTACGCAGTGAAAACAAGACGTATGCGACCGTTACCTTCCAAAATTATTTCCGTTTGTATTCGAAACTGTCGGGTATGACGGGTACGGCAAAGACGGAAGAAGCGGAGTTTAGAACCATCTATTCGTTGGACGTTGTGGAAATTCCTACCAACCGTCCCATCAAGCGTGTGGATTTACCCGACGTTGTCTATAAGACTGTCGACGGCAAAAAACGCGCGATCGTGGAAGAAATTATGCAACGCCACGAAAGCGGTCAGCCGATCTTGGTCGGTACTTCTTCGGTTGATAAATCGGAAGAAATTTCCCGTTTGTTAAAGAGAAACGGCATCAAACATAACATTTTGAACGCGAAAAACCATGAACGCGAAGCGGAGATCGTCGCGCAGGCAGGGCGCTTTGGCGCGGTGACTATTTCCACCAACATGGCAGGGCGCGGTACGGACATTTTGCTTGGCGGTAACGCGGAATATCTTGCGAAAAAGCGTCTTCGCGAAGAAGGGGCGGATAAGGACGATATCGAGTTGGCAATCAGTATGTATATCACTGAAGTCAGCGATGAAATTCTTGCCCTGCGCGAAAGATATAAAAAGGTTTACGAATATTACAAGAAAGAAACGGATGCGGAAAAGGAAAAAGTTATCGAAGTGGGCGGTCTTTGCATCATCGGTACCAAACGTCACGAATCCCGCCGTATCGACAACCAGCTCCGCGGCCGTGCAGGTCGTCAGGGGGACATCGGTTTGTCCATCTTCTTCCTTTCGTTGGAAGATGAACTGGTACTCCGTTTCGGCGGCGAAAGAATGAAAGCGCTGTATAACTTCTTCGGTATCGACGAGGATACCAGTTTGCAATCGAAGATGCTTTCCCGCGGTATTGAAAACGCGCAAAAGAACATCGAAGGCAGAAACTTCGGTATCCGTAAAAACGTATTGCAGTACGACGACGTCATGAACAAACAGCGTTTGGTTATGTACGAAGAACGTATGAACGTGCTCCGCGGTGCGGACGTGCACGAACAAGTGCTGAAATATATCCCCGATTACGTTGCGGAAACGCTGTCGGCGGCGGTCAACGTCGAAGATATGCCCGAGCTTTGGAACGAGGAAGAACTCAACCAAGCTTTGGAGGCAAAAGTGTTGCCCGAAGGGACGAATTACGTCACGCGCGAACGCTTGATGAAGTGGGATTACGAGTTGGCTTTGAAGAAGATTTCGAACAAAGTCACCAAGGAATATGAAAAGAAAATTGCCGATTTGAAGGAAATCGGCGTTGACTTCGGCGCGATCGAACGCCGCGTCCTTTTGATGACGGTTGACAGAAATTGGATCGACCATATCGACGCGATGGATCAGTTGAGAAAGGGGATTTCGTTGCGTGCTTACGGTCAAGTCGACCCGATTATTTCCTACAAGAAAGAAGGGTTTGATATGTTCGACGAAATGATCGCACGCATTCAGCGCACGACGATCAGCACTTTGTTAAAGGTGAAGATCGAAACCCGTCCTATGCCTGCTCCTACGGTAAACGGAGCACCCGTGTCCGCGGCGAACAATGCGAACGCGCAGCCTGCAAGACCTGCAGCTCCCCGTCCTTTCCGCCGTCAAATGCCCGAGCCAATCACCAATATGTCGTCGTTTAAGGCGGCGATGGCGGCGGCACAGGCAGCACAAGCGGCGCAGGCGGCAAACAAACCTGCCAACAATGCACCCGTCGAGGAGAAAAAAGAAAACAAATAAGAAAGGATTTATATGTTCAAAGCTGACGATTACAGATTAAAAATTCAGGGCATGCGCGAGGTGTTGAAAGAGGCGGAATACGCCTTGGATATCGAACACCTGCGTCCCCGTCTTGCGGAACTTGAAAAAGAGCAGGAAAACCCCGACGTTTGGCAGGATTTGGAAAAATCCACCAAAATCGGCCGTGAAATTTCCGCAATCCGCAATAAAATTACCGCATACGAAAAGGGCGCGACCGCACTTTCGGACGCCGAAGACGTCATCGATTTGATCGAGGAGACGGAGGACGAAAGTTTGATTGCCGAACTCGACGAAATGTTGGCGACGGCGGAAAAAGACATTGAAGATATGCGTATCCGCGCGATCCTCAAAGGTCCGTACGACAACCATAACGCAATGCTTACTTTGCACGCAGGCGCAGGCGGTACGGAGGCTTGCGACTGGTGTCAGATGCTCTACCGTATGTATTGCCGTTACTGCGAAAAAATGGGGTTCAAGGTGTATGAACTCGACCGTGAAGCAGGCGACGGGGCAGGATTTAAGAGCGTGGACTTCCGCGTGGAAGGGGAAAACGCGTACGGTTATTTGAAGGCGGAAATGGGCGTGCACCGTTTGGTGCGTATTTCGCCGTTCGACGCAAACAAACGCCGTCAAACTTCCTTCTGCTCGTTGGAAGTTATGCCCGAAGTTGAGGACGACAACGAAGTGGAAATCAACGACGACGATATTCGTATCGATATTTACCATTCGGGCGGCGCAGGCGGTCAAAACGTCAATAAGGTTGCCTCGGCAGTGCGTATCACGCACTTCCCGACGGGGATCGTTGTACAGTGCCAAAACGAGCGTTCGCAGTTGCAAAATAAGGCGATGTGCTTTAATATGTTACGCTCGAAGTTGTTAGAAAAGAAGATCGAACAGCGTCAGGCGGAAGCGGCGGCTATGAAAGGCGACGTGAAGAAGATCGAATGGGGCGCGCAGATCCGTTCGTACGTATTCTGCCCGTATACTTTGGCGAAGGATCACCGTACCGGTTACGAAAAAGGGGATATCCAAGCGGTTATGGACGGGGAAATCCACGGTTTTGTTATCGATTATTTGAAAAAAGCGTAAAGGCAGGGGCGGACATCCGCCCTTGTTTTAAAATGGATCAGTAGGGGAAAGGAGGTATCCATGTACCAACCTTTTGAAAAAACGGATATCAATAAGGCGGAGCCGATTATTCTCGGTATCGAATCCTCCTGCGACGAAACCGCGGCGGCGGTGATCAAGGGGAGGAGGATCTTGTCCGATGAAATCGCGTCGTCTGCGACTGTGCAGGCGGAGTTCGGCGGCGTAGTGCCTGAAATTGCTTCCCGTGCGCATACGGATGAAATTGCGCGCGTCGTTGAACGCGCCGTAAAAAATGCGGGCATCACTTATCAAGATATCGACGCGGTGGCGGTAACGTACGGCGCAGGGCTTTTGGGCGCGTTGCTTGTCGGCGTGTCTTTTGCGAAGGCGTTTGCCTTTGCGCTTGGAAAACCGTTGATCGCCGTCAATCATATCCGCGGCCACCTTGCCGCGGCGTATTTGGACTGTCCCGATTTAAAACCGCCTTTCGTGACTTTGCTTGCAAGCGGTGGGCATACCGCCATTTTATACGCGAGATCGGAGGCGGAATTTGAAATTCTCGGCGCGACGTTAGACGATGCGGCGGGAGAGGCTTTCGATAAAGTTGCAAGGGTGTTGGGGTTGAAATATCCCGGCGGACCGCATATCGAACGTTGTGCGGAGGAGGGCTCTCCGAACGTGCCCATGCCTAAAATGTTAAAGGGCGGCGGCGGATATAACTTTTCTTACAGCGGTTTAAAGACGGCGGTTATCAATTATTGCCATACCAAAGACCAAAAAGGGGAAAGCTATTCCAAAGCGGACGTGGCTTGTTCCTTCCAGTGCGCGGCGGTAGACGTGCTTGTGGAAAAGACGGTGGCGGCGGCGAAAGAAAAAGGAGTTACCACCGTGACCGTAGGTGGAGGCGTTGCGGCGAACGGGTATTTGAGAAGAAGTTTGCAAGCGGCTTGCGACAAAAACGGGTTGCGCTTGGTGTTGCCTGAAAAGCGATATTGCACGGACAATGCGGCGATGATCGCGTCCGAGGGCTTGGTGCAGTTCCGCTTGGGTAATTTTGCGAAGATGGATTTGACGGCGAAGGCGTCCATTCCTTTGGCGGCGACTTTGGAAACGGTACAAAGCCGCAATAAGAGGTGCGAAGATGTTTGAGCACTTTCTTGAATTTTTCTTGCACGCCGTAGAGGATACACTTCCGCTTTTGCCGTGGATATTGCTGATCTATATTTTGATTGAATTGTTGGAAAGCAAGGCGGATTTGCGTCGGATTAACCGATTTGGGACGAAACTTGGTCCCGTGATCGGTTCGGCGACGGGGTTGATTCCGCAATGCGGTTTTTCCGTGATGGCGGCAAAACTGTTTGAACAAAAATATATTACGGTCGGGACGTTGCTTGCTATTTTTATGGCGACCAGCGACGAAGCGTTTATCATCATGTTATCTTCCGGAGAAGGGGCGGTTTGGGTATTGCCCATGCTGGGGGTAAAAGTGCTTGTCGGCATTGCGGTAGGCTATGCGGCGGACTTTATCATGAAAGCGATAGGGCGTGGACAGGTATGCGTTGAAATGCCTTCTGCGTATGAAGAAACGCCGAAAACTACGCACGAAATTTTCATTCGGCAATATCTCGAAGACAAGGACGTGGACGTGAAATGTTCCTGCGGACGCTCGCATGAGTCGGATTCCGTTTGGAAAAAGTACCTGCTGTATCCGCTTTGGCATACGTTAAAAGTGGCGCTGTTCATTTTCCTCGTGAATTTCATTTTAACGGCGATTGTGCATTCGGTGGGAGAGCAAGCATTTGTGGATTTTATGCACCGCAATCGTTTTGCGCAACCGTTTTTGACTTGCGCGATCGGGTTGATTCCCAACTGCGCGTCCAGCGTCGTCATTACCGAAACGTTTTTGTCGGGCGGTATTACTTTCGGATCGTGCGCGGCGGGACTGTGTGCGAACGCGGGTATGGGCTTTGTCGTTTTACTGAAAAACGTACGGCAGTGGAAGCGCAACTTGATTTTGATCGGCGCATCCTACGCCGTTGCGGTTGTCGTGGGTATTTTATTGAATCTATTTCCCATTGTTTTGTAAAGAAAATACCGCAAGCCGTTTAAAAAGAGACGTGTTTGCGGTATAAAATATATAGAAGTATTTTCTTTTGAGGAGGAAACTCATGGAAGAATTAAAAATTATCGGCGTAGAGGAAGGCGTATTGAAGATCGCGCTTTCGGGCGATATTGATTTGGGTAATGCGGATAATTTTTACGCGGAAACGGTATCTGCGTATGCGGCAACGCCTGCGGATATCACGTTCGATTGCACTGCGCTGAATTTTATCGACAGCACGACGCTTGGTACGTTTGTGAAAATTTTGAAAAACGTTAAAACGAACGGGCATACGGTGCGCCTTGTCAATTTGCAACCGAAAATCAAGAAATTGTTTTTGATTTGTTCGCTGGATAAAATCATGGAGATCGCGTAAGATGGAAAAATTTTCTGTAACGTTGCCCTTGACGGGGGAATATCTGACGACGGTACGTTTAACGACGGGCGGGCTTTGTTCGCTTGTCGGTTTTGACGTGGATTTTGCCGAAGATTTTAAGGTTTGCGTCACCGAAAGTTTGCTCCTTTTAAAGAGAAACGGCTATACGACTGCTCATATCGAATATACCGTAGGCGAGGCGCTTGGTTGCCACGTAACGGGAAAAGATCGCGGCGGTGAGAAGGAAAATTCTCCCGAGGATGAAATTTCGCGCGCGTTGCTTTCGGCATTGCTTGGCGAAGTGGATTGGGATATGGATGAAAACGGCGAGGTTTGCGGTATACGTTTTGAAGGTTGATCATGGCGGACGAGAAGGTAAACGAACTGTTTAGGCAGTACAAGGAGAGCGGCGATATTGCAATTCGCAACCAAATTGCCGAAAAATATCTCTACATAGCCGATATCCTCGCGAAAAAATTTGTGGGGCGCGGCGTCGAATACGACGATCTGAAACAGATCGCCGCGTTTGCGCTTTTGCGCGGGATCGACCGTTTCGATCCCGATTTGGGTATGCAGTTTACTACGTTTATTACGCCGACTATTACGGGGGAAATCAAAAATTATTTCCGCGATAAGTCCCGTATGGTGAAACTTCCCAGACGGCTGAGTGAAATCAGCGCAAACGTGAAAAATTTTTCCGCGCAATACGAGGCGACGCATGGGGTGAAACCGAACGTGAAAACGATTGCGGAAACGCTGAAACTTTCCGAAGAAGACGTTGTGCAGGCGTTGGAAGTAGGGGGCACTCTTTCCCTCGACAGTATGGCAGGTAACGAGGAAAACGAGGATCGTTCGTTATACGGTTTGCTTGCCGACGGCGAGGACCAGTATGAAAGTTTTGAGATAAAGGACGCGCTGCGGGCGGCGATGAAGGACTTTTCGGATACGGAAAGAGCGCTGATCAAATACCGCTACGTGGATCAACTGTCGCAGAGTGAAACTTCCAAACGTTTGGGCGTGTCGCAAATGTTTATTTCGCGTATGGAACGGAAACTGTTGGCAAAGTTGAAAGAAAACCTGCAAGGTTCTATGTGATAAGTGAATTTAAAAGGAGGGCGTTATGTTTTTCAAAGTGAAAAATTACGCCACGTTGCAGGCGGCGTTGGAAGGGCTGTGCGATTTTCTCCTCTCGCAAGACGTGGGGCAGGAAAGTATTTTCGACAGCAAACTGGTGGCGTGCGAATTGCTCGGCAACGTGTTGAAATATGCGCAAGGGGAGGCAGGATTGCGCGGTGAGATCAAGGAAGGATTTATCGAACTGAAAGTACTGTCCGAAAGTTTCTTTGCTTTGCCTGATAAGATCGAATGTTCCAGCTTATTTGCGGAAAGCGGCAGGGGCTTGTTTTTGGTCAATACCCTTTGCGAGGAGCAAGTATTTGCCGAACAGGACGGTATCTTGGCAAGGATACGAATTAAAAAATAAACAGCCAACCTTGATCGGGTGGCTGTTTTTTATACTGTTATTATAAGGAAGTAAAACAAAGACCGACTGTAATCAGTCGGTCTTTTACATTCAAGAAATTTTATGTTTAGATTTTCATCGAGAATTGATACATCTTCGTAAGCAAAGGTTGAGGAATTCTATCTCTGTATTGACCGAGGTAGATGAAAATCTTACGGAAGAATTCTTTGTTGTCGCCGCCAACTACGTAATCGGGAAGTTCGGGCATCGTGCCACTATACTTCAAGATAAAGAGTTCGGTGAAAGCGTTTCTTTCCATATCGTTCAACGTAGCGATGAAGGGGTCAAAGCTCTTGCAGTTGTAGAAGTCGTAACCTGCGGTGTTAACGTGAGGCTGTTGAGGCAAGAAGGTAGGATTTACTTCCTGAGCCATCAAAACGCCTGCAACGGGGCCGCCTTCGTATGCATACGCTTCTGCGTATTCTTCGAGGTGGAAACCGTTATTTTCAGCTTCTGCAACTTCATCGGGTTCTTCTTTCTTTTCGCGTTTACGGATCGAGAAGATGATGAACAAAATAAGCGCAACCAGTGCGATCACAGCGCTAAACAAATCGATCGTAACCGAACCGAAGGAAAGGATTGCGTCGAATTCGAATTTAGCGGTTGCGTTGAAATGATTGTATACAACGATGAAAAGGACGGTGTAAACCAACGCACCGATCATCAAGAAGATAAGGGAAGTGCGAACCAAGTTGCGCGCTTTGTTCTTCGAGAAGATCGCGATGAGTGCGAAAAGTGCAGCCAAAACAACGCCTACTGCAAATACGTAAATAGATACGCTGTAAAGGGTTGCCATCGTGCCGTCAAGTTCACGCGAGCCCAACACAATCGAGTACAACACGTCGGTCGAAACGCCGTCGGTAGCCGATTTACTGATAACGCTGTAAGGGATAACAACAGCCGCTAAAACGCAAACAGCGAGCAACAATACTGCAAAAATGCGGATACCCGCGCTTTTATTGCCTTTCTTTGCATTAGCATTTTTGTTCTTTTTGCTCATAACAAAAACTCCTGAATTTTTTTTGATGTCGGTTTCGGGAGATGAATTTCTTTCTTTTTTTCAAAGGGAAAAGACATTTTCCGAAATTTAACCATTCATTTTACAGTATTATAACACTTTTAAAAAGATATGTCAATACTTAAGGGCGAATAATTTACAAATTTTCTTTGAAAAAATTCATTTTTTTCTTAATTTTTTTACGAAAACGGATTTATCGAAAAAAAAGACGAACATTGTGTGAACGTTTAGCAAAAGTTTCCCAAAAACTCTTGAAAAAAAATGCGATTTGCTGTATAATGTTAACATGGAAATTGCGGCGCGTTGAAAATATACGTTCGGCGCGCGTGGGAAAGTAGGAGAAACGATATGTCCGACCTTATCAAAATTACGAAAGAAATCGAACAGCAGTTGGGGATCAAGATGGCGTTTTATGCGGAAAATGCCCGCCAAAGCGACGTCCCCGTATGCGACAAGCCTTTTGAAAGGACGACCGACGACGGGCAATATACCTATTTTCGATTTTTATATAAAAGCGTGGGATACATCGGCGTTTTAACGGGCGCGGGAGAGGAGGAAAAACGCTATGCGTTGCTCCTTCCTTCGTATATCGAGAGCGTGACCGAGCGCGAGGCGGAACTTTCCAAAACCGATCATTTGAGAAGAATTTTGCTTGGGGAAAGTTCCTCCATGGCAATCTATAAATACGTGACGAAATATTCCGTTCGCGACGCGGCTTGTTTCTTGATTGTGCTCCGCTTGGACAAGTATATGCAAGAGGCGTTGGCGATTTTGGAACAGTACGGCGGAAACAGTTTGGATACAGTGGTGCAAATGAGTGAAAACACCTGCGTTTTGGTACGTTTCATAGGAGAGGAAGATGACGAATACCATTCTTCCGTCGATTATGCCGAATTTTTGGTGCAATCGCTGAAAGAGGAACTGGGCATCGACGCGCAGGCGGGCGTCGGACCGACCGTACGAGACTTAAAAGACGCACCCGTCTCATATACGGGCGCGGAAAACGCACTCCGCTATGCGGACGTATTCGAAACGGGCGGAAACGTGCATTCGTACCGCGAATTTATTTTGGTGAAAATGCTGGAAGGGATACCCGAAAGCAAGCTTGCGGAATACCTTGCGGAATTGTCTAACGATCAGTTGAAGGAAATTTTCGAGGACGAGGAAATGCTTAACACGGCGGAGAGCTTTTTACAAAGCAGTTTAAACGTCAGCGAAACCTCGCGTAATTTATATATGCATAGAAATACTTTGCTGTACCGTTTGGATAAGATCGAAAAGGCGACGGGACTGAATATCCGTTCCTTTTCCGACGCCGTTTCCTTCCGCGTACTGACCATTTTGCATAAACTGCTTGGAAAATAGTCTAATATCTTTCGGAAACGGATATACTAATTTGAGTTAGGAGAGAATGGGAAAGAATGGATGATTTTTTCGATGATATTCCCGAAGAAAATGCGCAGGGAGAAGGTCAAAAATCAGAATTAAACGCGGACATGCCCCCCGTAAATCGCAAAAAACGCATTCGCAATACGATACTTGCAATCGTGCTTGCGGTCGTGTGTTTTCTTTTGGGCGGGTTTACGGTTTGGTTTTCCTTGGATAAGGAAATGCGTACTTTGATCAAAATCAAAAACGCCATTGACGATCATTATTATCAAGACGTGGACGACGAGGATTTTTACGACGCGCTTTTTTATGGAATCAATCATACGCTTTTGGATAAATATTCCTATTATATGACGGCGGACGAGTATCAATCGTCGAAAGACGAATTAGCGGGCAATCGTATCGGTATCGGGATTATTTTTACAACGATGACGGCAGAACAAAAACCGCAGATGTTGGTGACCCGTGTTTGCGGAAATTCTCCTGCGGAAAAGGCAGGGGTTTCGGAAGGCGATTATGTGATCGCGTTCGGAAAACAGCCGACGGAAATGACGGAAAGCGTGGTGTTTGACGAGTTTTCCGCCTTTTTAGCCGACAGGAAAGAAGGCGAAAATTTTTACGTTCGAGTACAATCGGGCGCGGAAACGAAAACGCTGACGATGAGTAGGGAAGAATACGTGGAAAACTACGTATTTTACCGCACGAAAACAACTTCGTACGCCTTTAGTGGGATAAGGGCGGACGCCTTGACGGAAACGAACGATCCGCTTGCTTGTTTGGACGACGAAACGGCGTATATCCGTTTGGTGCAGTTTGGCGACGGTACGGAAAATCGGTTTGACCAAGCAATGGAAATCTTCAAAAAAGAAGGAAAGAAACATTTAATTTTGGATTTGCGCGGTAACGGTGGCGGTTATTTGAATACTATGCAGGAAATTGCGGGGTATTTCGGCAAGAACAGCACGGAAAGAAAACCGATCGCCGTGGTAGCGGATTACGGTGATAAAAAGGAAAATTTCAAAGCGGCAAGAAACGTTTACGGCGAATATTTTGCAGAGGACAGCCGCATTTACGTGTTGGCGGATCAAAGTACGGCGTCCGCGTCCGAATGCTTGATCGGGTATATGGTCGATTACGGCGCGATCGGGTTTGAAAATATTTGTTTGATTAAACGGTACGGTGTGGCGGCCACTTTTGGAAAGGGAATTATGCAAACGACTTATTATTTGAGCGCGCAAATGGACGCGATTAAATTGACGACGGCGGAGATTCGTTGGCCGATCAGCGGACGGAGTATCCACGGCAGAGGTATTTTGCCCGAAGACGGGGCGAAAACGGCGGATGAAAGCATTTACGGCGACGTGGAAATAGCAACTGCATGGGCAGCGTTAAACGGCTGACGGTAGGGGCAGGTGCGAGTTGAAAATAGAAAAATACAAAAAAATGGAACCGCACGGCTTTGGGGAAGCCGTGCGGTTCGCAGTTATTATGGAGGTGTTCTCATCAGCGAAAGGATGGGGAACCCTTCCGCATGAAAGGAAACGGATAAGCTTTTTATACGGTTATTATAAACGCCGTTTGCGATAATACGGTTTTGAGATTGTGAAAATTAGTTGAATTTTATATTAGGCTTTGTCCCAACACTCGTTTTGCAAAATTCGAAGGAATACTTTGCAAACAAAAACGGAGCAGTTCAACTGCTCCGTTCGTTTTTTACGGTAAATTATTCTTTGCTTGCTTTCAACGACTGCAACGCCTTTTCCACAACGTTGTCTACCGTGAACCCGAAATGAGGGAACAGAACGCCTGCGGGCGCGGACGCGCCGAAGGTTTCCATACCGATGATTTCACCGCAATCGCCTGCGTATTTGTACCAGCTGTAAGGAGAGCCTGCTTCCACGCAAACTCTTGCCTTGACGTTCTTGGGCAGAACGTTGTCCTTATACGTTTGCGTTTGTTTGTCGAACAATTCCATACAAGGCATGGATACGACGCGCGCTTTAACGCCCTGTTCAGCCAAAACGGCTTTTGCCTTTACGCAAAGTTCCACTTCCGAGCCGGACGCCATCAAAAGTACGTCGGGTTCGCCTTCGCAGTTATCCAACACATAACCGCCCCAAAGCGCCGATCTGCCGCTGTTTTCGTACTGGGGCAGGTTTTGGCGGGTAAGAATGAGCGCGGTAGGCTCGGTTCCTCTCAATGCCGATACCCAAGCCGCCGCGGTTTCCTTGCCGTCCGCGGGACGGAAAACTTTCAAACCGGGAATGGAACGGAGCATGATCAGCTGTTCAACGGGCTGATGGGTAGGGCCGTCCTCGCCGACGCCGATCGAGTCGTGCGTCATAATATAGGTAACGGGCAAGTTCATCAAAGCGGACAAACGCATTGCGGGCTTGCAGTAGTCGGCAAACACGAAGAAGGTTGCGCAGTACGCTTGAATACCGCCGTGGAGCTGCATACCGTTGGCGATCGCCGCCATTGCATGTTCGCGGATACCGAAGTGAATATTTCTGCCTGCGAAGTTATCCGCGGAGAAATCTCCGTAAGTGATTTCAGCCGTGTTTTTCATTTCGGACAAGTTGGAAGGCGCAAGGTCAGCCGAGCCGCCCATCAGTTGAGGAAGGCGCGCGGCAATTTTATTGAGTACCTGCGCGGAAGTTTGACGGGTTGCCATGGGCTTGCTGAATTCATACAAATCTTCGATATCGTCGAAGTTGGGCTTTTCGCCTGCCATGACCGCCTTGTATTCTGCCGCAAGTTCGGGGTAAGCCGCTTCATATTCGAGGAAGTTCTTTTTCCACTGAAGTTCAGCCATCGCGCCTGCGCGCGCCGCAACTTCACAGTGCTGGTAAACTTCGTCGGGGCATTCGAAGGGAGGATAGTTCCAACCCAACTTTTCCTTGGATTTTTGCAAGTTGTCCGCACCGAGGGGCGCGCCGTGGCATTTTGCCGTGTCTTGCAAAGGAGAGCCGAACCCGATGTTCGTCTTACAAATGATGACGGAGGGTTTATCGGTACGCGCCTTTGCTTCTTCCAAAGCTTTGGAAAGCGCTTCCACGTCGCTGTTCGATTCGCCCGTCAAATCTACGTGCAATACCTGCCAGTTTTGCGCCGCGAAACGTGCGCCGACGTTTTCCTTGAAAGTAATATCCGTATTCCCTTCGATGGTGATTTCGTTATCGTCGTAAAGGAGGATCAATTTGCCAAGCCCGTGCGTGCCTGCAAACGAACAAGCTTCGTACGAAATGCCTTCTTCCAAACAACCGTCGCCGCAAAGGACGTAGGTGTAATGGTCGACGACTTTATAACCGGGACGGTTGTATTTTGCCGCCAAATGCGCTTCCGCAAGCGCCATACCGACGCCGTTTGCAATCCCTTGCCCCAAAGGACCGGTCGTGGTTTCGATCCCTGCAGTGTGACCGTATTCGGGGTGACCGGGCGTTTTGGAACCGAACTGACGGAACTCTTTCAAATCGTCCATCGTGATCCCCAGTCCGTAAAGGTGGAACAGGGCGTAGTTGAGCATCGAGCCGTGTCCTGCGGATAAGATAAATCTGTCGCGGTTGTCCCACTTCAGATTTGCAGGGTTGAACTTGAGAAAGTACTGAAACAACGTATATCCGATGGGAGCAGTACCCATGGGCAATCCGGGGTGACCGGATTTTGCCTTGTCAATCGCTTCCGCGGATATAATTCTGAGCGCGTTAATGGTGGTTTTTTGTACGTCCATTTTTTATATTCTCCTAATAAAATTTCTTTTTTATGCGTTTTCTTCCGTTTTTGCAACGGGCGTTTCATTTTCCGTTTCGGGCTCGTCCGTTTGTACGATGACTTTTTCCCCGAAAATGAAGTTGAGATAATTTGCGTCCGCGTAAAAATCCGCCTTGATTTGTTGGATCAAACGCTGTCTTTCCGCCTCGATCGCATTCTTTAAAGGAGTGAGGTCGAGGAAGGGGAATTTCTTTAAGAAATAGTAAATATCTTTTGCGATTTTGATCGCGCCGTGTTCGCTTGCGCTTTCGATATTGATGGGAAGGAGGGGTTCGTGTAAGCTTTGACGGATCAAAGCCCAACCGTTGCCGTGCTTTTCATCGTAATTTGCGCGCGCGCCTTCGTATGTTTCTTCCACGGGCGTAACGTAAGGGGTCGTAACGGTGTAGCCGTAATAACTGTTGATCACGCGAGCGCCCAACAGCTTGACGTCGTCTTTGTCTAAAATGGGCACGCGGAATTCCAGCGTTTCTTTGGGCATTTCCAAATCCGCAATCAAATCGGTGAGTTTTTTCCCTTGCTTCGCCGCTTTTGCATAGGCGATTAAAATACGCGTGATCAAGTATGCGCCGTCGTCCTGGAAACCGTTTTCAAGCAAGGCGGCGTGACCGCTGGTTTCGATGGCGAGGGGAGTATATTCGCCCATTTTATTCAAACGAGTCGCTTCGTCGATTACGTTTTTATAACCGCGCATATAGCGGTGATGTCTGCCGCCGCGGGCTTGGATGAATTTCGTAAGTCCGTCGGAGGTGACCGAATCGGTTACGATCGTACCCGATTTTTCTTCCAACAAAATCGCGGAGATTAAGGCGATCAAGCGGTTGCGGTTCAATTCGTTGCAGTCCTGATCGACTGCGCCTGCCCGATCCACGTCCGTGTCGAAAATAATCCCCAAATCGGCGTTGTTGGCTTTTACCGCATCGCAAAGGGACTGTACCGCCGCTTTGTTTTCTGGGTTGGGGATATGGTTGGGGAAAGTGCCGTCCAGGTCTAAAAACTGCGAACCCGTCGTGTCTGCGCCGAGGGGCATCAGCACTTGCATCGCATAAAATCCGCCTACGCCGTTGCCAGCGTCTACGACGATCTTCTTATCTAACAAAGGCAAATCTTCCCCCGTTGCGCTGCGGACGAATTCGACGAGATGCGCCGCATATTCTTCCAAATAAGGCGCGTTCGTATGCGTGCCCGCCGTGGGGGGCGTTGTGAAACGGTACGAATCGGCGATATTCAAGATATCCGTGATATCTTTGGACGCCAATCCGGAGTCCTTGAAAAAGAACTTCATGCCGTTGTAATGCGCGGGCAAATGGCTGGCGGTGATCATGATCGAACCGTCGCAAGGGTAGCGTTCCTGCCAAGCGCCGTCTTTTAACAGCATAAGCATGGAGGGAGTTGTGGAAGTTTCGGTCGACACAACGTTGTGGCCGATCGACGTGATCCCTTGTACGATCGCGTCGGAGATAAGGGGGGAAGTCACGCGGGAATCGTACCCGACTGCTACCGTCACCTTGACTTTACCCGTATGCGAGATCAGCCAAACGCAAAAAGCTTTTGCGATATTCGTTGCAATTTTTTCCGTCAAATTAACGGGTAAACCTTCTTTATTTTCCAAAGATATGCCGCGCACGTCCGCGCCGTTTTGCAACTCCAAATAATCCACAGTCGCCATCGTTATACTCCTTGATTGATAAATTCGTATCGTATACATAACCATTATACCTATTTTTCGGCTATTTTTCAAGCCTTTTAAGAGAAAAAGTTATATTTTTTTATTATGAAAATAAAAAAGCCTTCGTTTGCAGTTTTTTCTATAAATGATTTGACATAAAAAAGAAGAAGTGTTACAATAATGCGGAGTGAAACAATTTTTTTGGAGAGAAATATGGCTTTTTTTGAAGTGTCCAGCGATTCTACCTGCGATTTAAAAAAGGAGTATCGTGAAAAACGCAATATATGGTTCGTGCCTTTGACGTTTACTTTGGAAAAAGACGGCGGACTCGAAGAAGGAGTGGACGCCTTTTCCACGGAGGAGGAATACGTTGACTTTTACCGTAAGGTAGAAGACGGCGCTTTTCCCCGTACGGCGAAGCTGAATTATGAGGCGCATATCGAACATTTTACCAAAATGGCGGAGGCAGGCGTAAAAGAGGCGATTCATTTCATGATCTCGTCCGGGCTTGCCAACACGATCGATATTACCCGTCAAGCGGCGGCGGATATCAAGAAAAAGTATCCCGATTTTAACGTATATCCCCTCGATCCCTTAACCGCGACGGTCGGGCAGGGAATGTTGGTCGCTTTGGCGGCGGATTGCCGTGACCGCGGTTGGACGGTGGAGCAAACGTTAGAATATTTGATAAACGCCCGTCGGCGCATTCAGCATTGCGTTATCCCCAACGATTTGTTTTATCTGAAAAAGGGCGGACGTGTTTCGGCGGTATCGGCGGCGTTCGGCACGATGTTGAATATCAAACCGATGATCGTGTTTGACGAAGATGGGAAGTTAAAAGTTACCGAGAAAAATAAGGGGATGAAAAAAGCCTTCTTCCGCGTCGTGGAACATATGAATAAGGCACCCATGGACGAGTTGAATTGCGTAATCGTGGTGCATACGAACAATCCCCAAGGGGCGGCGGAATTAGCGGCTTTGGTCGAGGAAAAAACGGGGGTAAAACCGTCTGTGACCATTATGGGTCCCGTAATCGGGTCGCACGTGGGGCCGGGTTCGGTTTCCTGCGCATGGTTATCGGTAAAAACCCGCGCCGAACTGCATAAAGAGTTATACGGCGAAGTGTAATTTTTCATACAATCGAATACGAACGAACGGTATTCCTTCTGCGGAAGGAATTTAATAGGGAAGCGGGAACTTGCGAAAGCGAATTGCCCCACTGCCTCCGCAACCGTACGAACGCTTTGCTCCTTTTCACTGTGAAAATGGGAAGGAAGGGGGCATGTGCGCGATTATTTGCGTGCAAAGCGTTGTAAGTCGGGAGACCTGCCGTGCGTTTTAGACGCTGAATTTCTGCGGAGAGGCGGAAAGGACGTAAAAGAGCCGCCGAAAAGCGGCGGTTTTGCATTGTCTTTTACCCGAATATCGCAGGAAGCGATATTCGGTTTTTTTGCTTTTGTCACATTTTATTTTGAATATTTTTGAGGAGGTTTCGCTATGAAACGTAAACTTATTTCTTTTTTGTTGGCTCTTATGACCTGTTTTGGTTTTGCGTCCTGCGATTTCATCAGTTCCTTGTTTGGCTCCGAAACGGAAACGTCCGCCAGCCTTTCTGCAGAGGAAGAACTTGCCGCCGTGGAAGAAACGGGAGAAGATATGGTGGCGATCCGCGTTTTGAAGGCGGAAGAAAATCAAAAGCTTGTGGATATTATGAAATATTTGCGCGAAAAGGAAGCGCTTTCTTTTACGACGGACGCAAGCGGTATGGTCAATGCAATCAACGGCAAGGCAAATCCCGCGGATTGGAGTTATTGTTGGATGTTGTACACTTCGGACGGGGAATTGTCGAATACGGAATGGGGTACGTATACGTATAAGGGAGAAACGCTTGGCAGTGCGATGTTCGGTGCGGAGGCTTTACCCGTATTAGAGGGCGAAGTGTACGTTTGGGTGTACACGAAATTTTAAAAGCAAGCAGGCAGGTATGAGATGAACGGTAAAAAACGGCCGAAAACAACCATCGGGAAGGATTGCGCATACGTCGCGGTATTCGTCGCGTTGACGATCGCGGCACAACTTTGCTTGTCCGTAATTCCCGGGGTGGAAGTGGTGACGGTGCTGTTCGTCGCCTTTTCCTATGCGTTCGGGATAAAGCGCGGCATGGTTGCTGCGACGGCGTTTTCTCTGCTCAGACAATTCGTGTTCGGTTTTTTCCCTACCGTTTTGGTGTTGTATTTGGTGTATTATAACGCCCTTTCGGCGCTGTTCGGTTTGTTGGGGAAAAGGGTGCAAAATGAGCCGAAAAACCTACTGTTTTTAACGGCGGTCGCCTGCGTGTGTACAATGTGTTTTACGATGTTGGATAATATATTGACTCCTTTATGGTACGGGTATACGGCGCGCGCGGCAAAGCTGTATTTTTATGCGTCGTTTGCCTTTATGATACCGCAAGTGATTTGTACTGCGATATCCGTCGGGATGCTGTTTATACCGCTGACGAAAGTTTTTCAAAAAATATAAAAAGAGCCGTCGCGTTAAACGCGGCGGTTGTTTTTTTGATATATAGTTTGGTTTAAACGGATAAAAATGAAACTCAACGCGACCATGGTAGCGGCAAACAGCAATATCCAGTACACGCTGCCAAGGGCGGGCAACGCCCTTGAAACTCCAAAAAATCCCAATGGGGAATGAAAATCCAAAAAGTAATACGGATAGGCGACTCCGCGCCCGAAATCCACCCCGAACGCGCACATGAGGATCACAGGCGCGAAATAGAAAAAGGGCGGCAAAATCGCGAGTACCGCTTGATATTTTTTCAGCGGAATGCGATATTCGTCCGTGAAAAAGTCCGCGATGGCAAAAATCGGGGAAAAGATATGGGTCAAAAAGCTGGAAAACGCCCACACGTGATAACTTTCGTCCGCAAACGGCGCGAGAAAACCGCAAAATACCAAACAAGTCATCGTAATGGAAACGGTGAACGCGTATTTCATAAGGTATAAAAACCGTTTGATTTTTTCGTGATTTTTACTCTTGAATAACGGCAACAGTAGGATTGAAAGCATCGTTAGCCCGATCCAAAGGTTGGATTGCGCGGTGAAATACAGCAATCGTTTGGACCAATGGGAATACCCGTGTTTTGTTGCAAAGACGAGGCTTAATGCTACGCCGCCGAGCGAGCTTACGGCGGTTGCCCATTTCAGCGCATAAGACAGTTTTTGTTTCATACATTTTAGTATGCGCCGTGTAAGTTAGAAAAATCCTCCGTATCGTTTAAAAATTCTTGTTCGTCCGTCAAGCGGATATTACAACCGTAATATTTATAAGGTGCGCCGCCCGTGATCATTTCCACTTCGCCGTCACGGCAAAAATCCCGTCCGAAAAGGTAAACCAACTTTTCCGCCAATTCCTCCTCGATATAGCCGAGCACTCGGTTTAAAGGAATACTGTACACGGCTACGCTGAAAGGGCGTTCGTCGGAAGGAGTATGGACAATTTGCAATTTGTCCCCGATACGGCTTTGCGCGATCGCGCCCTGATGGTCGAAGGATTTGACGCAACGGACTTTGCAAAAAACGGGAAAGCGCAGCCCTGTTTCGGACAACCGTTTGAGATATGCGTTCCTCGCCTGCTTTTCTTTGCGTTTTTCCTTAAAGTAAGTATGTATGTTCATATATGCAGTATAACATATTTTCGCGAATTTGTAAAGGGAAAGAATTACACAGAACAGAGAAAGAATTTTATAAAAAAATTGTAGGAAAAACCTTGCAATCACGGGAAAAATTTGCTACAATATATAAAAAAGAAAAAGGAGATATTTCAAATGACTTACGAACAGGCAAAAGCATTGTTGGAAGAAAAAGGACAGACGCAGTTGTTGAAATATTACGACGAATTAGATGACGCAGGCAAGAAAAATTTGCTTGACGGAATTGCAAATATCGATTGGAGCTTTGAAGAAGCTTTGAACAATCCCGTAGATCTCAGCGGTAAGGACCGCGAAATTTTACCCATCGACGGACTTCGCCGCGCGGATATCGAAAAGAGATTGCCCGAATTTGAGGCGGCGGGCGTTGCCGCGATCAAAGCGGGAAAAGTGGCGGCGGTATTGCTTGCCGGCGGTATGGGTACTCGTCTTGGCGTGGACGGACCGAAGGGCGCGTACGATATCGGTATCACCAAACCTTTGTATATTTTCGAACAGCAAATGAAAAATTTGATGGAAGTAACGGGCAAATGCGGTGTGACCGTACCCCTTTACATCATGACGAGCGATAAAAACCACGAACAGACCACTTCGTTTTGGAAGGAACACAACTATTTCGGCTATCCCGAAACGGAGGTGAAATTCTTTAAGCAGGATATGGCGCCCGCCGTGGATTTCGACGGGAAGATTATTTTGGAAAGAAAGGATACGGTTGCGCTTTCGCCCAACGGCAACGGCGGTTGGTTCAGCTCGTTGCAACGAGCGGGGCTTTGTGAAGATTTGCACGCGCGCGGCGTCGAATGGTTGAATATCTATGCGGTGGACAACGTAGTGCAACGTATCGCCGATCCCGTATTCGTCGGCGCGACGATCGTCAGCGGCGTAAACTGCGGTGCGAAGGCAATTTGCAAAACCGAACCTTACGAAAAGGTGGGCGTACTTTGTAAAGACGGTACGCAACCCGATATTATCGAATATTACGAATTGACGGACGAAATGGCGAATATGCGCGACGAAAACGGCAATCTCGTATATTGCTACGGCGTAATCATGAACTACCTGTTCCGTTTGACCCGTTTGGAAGAAATCGTGGATAATAAAATCCCCGTGCACATCGTGGAAAAGAAGATCGAATGTCTTTGCGAAGACGGCGTAACGAGAAAGCCCGAAAAGGAAAACGGGAAGAAGTTTGAAGCGCTTGCAGTCGATCTCATCAAGCCCATGGGTAGCGTGTTGCCCTTTGAAGTCGTGCGCGAGAAAGAATTTGCACCCATCAAAAACAAGACGGGCGTCGACAGTGTAGAATCCGCGCGCGAGCTGCTGAAAGGAAACGGGGTGATTTTGTAATGGCAACCGAATTGGAAGGAAACGTAACATTGCAACGCTTTATCCGCTTGCTTGCCGACCTGAATCACGAAGTAGTGGAAATGATCCGTACGGGCAATATGGAACTCTTATACGCGATGAACGAAACGGTCGAGGAAATGTACTCCATTCAGCACGAAGGTACGGAGGACGCTTACACTGCCATTGAGGAGGACGCGCAGATCATCTATAAAAATTTCAACGCAATGATCACGATGATCCGCAGTAACGAGCAGGATAAGATGGACGCGGCGACAAACGACGCGGTGAAAAAGTTTTTACACAACATTTTCGACGCAAACGTTCGCATCGTAATCGCTTACGGTTTGGCATAAAAGAAAAAATAAATAAAAGGCACCCATGTACGAGATGAGTGCCTTTTTTCTTTAAAAAATATTGCCCGGGTGCAGGGTATAACTGTTGGGGACGTTTTCCGAAAGACCCAAGATGACCTCGATTTTCGGGATTGCCGCAACGTAATCCTGCACATATAAAAATCCGATTGCCTCGTCCAGTTGGTAGTCGATTTCCGCCAACACCGTATGGGGGACCCAAATATGCATGATTTGCTTTTTGGTGTCCCAATACGAACGAACGGCAAGTCCGTCGCTGTACGTAGCGTCGCCCAATTCGGTTTTTTGTTTCAGGGTCCGCAATTCTTCATGAAAGACTTGAAAAGTCGTTTGTACGTAATAAATATCGTATATTGACACCCCGACGATAAGCGCAAGGGTGATGACAATGCTGATGATTGTGCGAATCATAATTCCTCCTTTACCACAGCTTTTCCGCCCAGTCCTCCAAGCGGAAAGTTTTGTACTTTTTACCTTTTTCCTGCAGGTATACTTTGCCTTCTCCGTCTACTGTCATAACGAGGACTTTTTTCAGTTCATCGCAACCCTGCCCCTTTAAAACGTCGTGATAATAGGTTTGCGAACGCTTGGTAAGGGTAACGTTGTTTTTGATAAATTTCCCCTCGTCGACAATGATCACGGGTAAAGAGGTTTGCAATTCTTCATAATTCTTTTTCGGCAGGGCGGAAAAAGTGCCCTCCGACTCGTACAAGGCATATTCGACGGAATCGAGAGAAAAATACCCCTCCAAACGCAGGCTTTCGATGAGGTCGGAAACGTCGAGGTTGTTTTTTTTGAGCTGCGTGTCGTCGATGCCGTTTTTATTGAGAACGATGCTGGGCGAACCGCTTAAAACGACTTTTGCGCCCCGTACGTTTAAATCGATGATACAAACGATTTGGTGTAAAAGGTAGACGGTTAAAATGGAAATGACGCCGTATAGCAAAGGGATGGAAGTGTCCTCCATCGGAATGCAGGCAAGCTCGGCGATGATAAGCGTGATAACCAGCTCGTAGGGTTGCATTTCCCCGATTTGCCTTTTCCCCATCAAGCGCATGACGATGAAAAGGGTAATAAAAACGATCACGGTGCGGATAAAAATAAGTCCCATACCTCTATTTTGAGAAGGGAGTGGAAAAATATTCGTAAACATAGGCGAAACGCTTGCGTTTTTTTTTGTAAGGGGATATAATCATAGGTAGAAAAAGTAAGAGTAGCCTTTTGCGCGTAAAGTGTCGCCGAACGGGACGTTGTCGGTGAACGAAAGGAAAAAATCCTGCGGTGCAAAGGCGCGTCCGCTACAAAACGGAGTACCCATGTTCGCGATGAAATGCGAGAAGGGGCCCATATTTACAAATGCGGACCTCTCACGTCGGGAGGTTTTTATTATGTCCGAAAAGGGAGTGCAACCGTGGCAACGGTGGCTGTTTTCCGAAACTTTGGCAAGCAAAAACAAGAGCCATAAAATCGCCTATATCGCCGTTATGACGGCGTTTAGCGTCGTGGCGAATATGTTTTTCGAATTCAAGCTGGCGGAAACGCAATTTTCGCTTACGCTTTTGGTATCGGCGCTGACGGGGATGGTCATCGGTCCGTTGTTCGGGTTTGTCGCCTGCTTTTTAGGGGACTTGGTCGGTTTTTTGTACCATTCGGCAGGGTTTGCGTATATGCCGTGGATCGGTATCTCGTTGGGAATAACCGCGGCTTTGTCGGGTTTGATCGTCAATGGGATTCGCAGTGAAAAACGATGGTTTTTATACGTGAAGTTGGCATGCGTATGCCTTTTGAGTTTCACCATTTGCACCGTGTTGATCAATACGACCGCGTTTTGGTTGCTCTATTCGAAAGTGGATTACGCCACTTATTTGGTGTCGCGCCTTTTCGTGCAGGGGCAAATTTGGAACAGCCTTGTCAATTATGCGCTATTGTTTATTTGCGCGCCTGCGCTTGGAAAAATTAAGCCGTTGAAGATAAAAATCGTTTAAACGGGCGATATTTAAATAAAAAATAAAAAAGTCGTCAGTGAGTTCTTGACGACTTTTTATTATTATGCTATAATAATAAAAGCTGCGGACGGAAAAACGTTCGCACAAGGAGGCTGTTATGGCAATTTCCAATGTTTTGGCGAGATATTTTACCGTATTTGGGTATCCGATTTATTGGTATGCGGTCATCATTGTATGCGGGATGATCGCGGCGTTTTTCGTCATTTCGCTGTTGTTTAAGCGCAGAAATATGTCGACCGATCTGTTTTTGACCTTTTTCGTCATTTGCGTGCCGATCGCAATCGTCACGACTCGCGTGTTTTACTGTATCACGGACGGCATTCCGTTCAAGGACTGGTGGAGGATACAGGACGGCGGGCTTGCCATCACGGGCGGCATCATCGGCGGTTTGCTCAGCGTCATCGGCGTGTGCTATTTTAAAAAGGTGAATTTCTTCCGCGCGGGCGATTGTATCGTTGTCGGCTTGCTGTTGGCGCAGTCGGTTGGACGTTGGGGGAACTTCATCAATCAAGAAGTATTCGGCAGGGCGGTGACCAACGAGGCGTTGCAATTTTTCCCGATCGCCGTATACATTACCGAATCGACGGTTGCGCCCGACGGGTGGTATTATGCATTCTTCTTCTATGAAAGCATGGTGACGCTGACGGCGGCGATTTTGATGTTCATTCATGCATGGCTCAACCCCAAAAAACCCAATGGCATTAACACGGCTTGCTACTTTATCGTATACGGGCTGACCCGTTCGATTATGGAACCGCTTCGTTATCAGGAGTTCATTTTAAGCGAAGGGGCGATCCCTTGGTCGTTTGTCTTTTCCATTCTGCTGTTCGTTTTCGGCGTGGCGTTGCTCGTTTACGTATTGTTGACGAATATAAAAAAGGAAGGAAAACTGCTCGGCTCGGCAAACGGCGATCCTTACGGTATCACGAAATTTATCGGGGATACGAAAGATGAAAAGGCTTACTTTAACAAAGTAAATATGATGTGCTCGATCTATCCCGAAAACTTCTCCGTTCCTGAAACAAAGGAAGAAAAAACGGAAAACGGAGAGGAAAAGCCAAACAGCGAGTCTTCGGAGGAAGAAAAATGAGAAATTTGACCCTTTTAACCGACCTTTATCAGTTGACGATGGGCTACGGCTTTTATAAGAACGGCAAGCATGAGGAAACGGTAACCTTCGATTTGTTTTTTAGAAGAAGGGAGTTGATCAGTTATTCGATCGCCGCAGGACTTGAACAGGCGATGGATTATCTTTTGAACTGGCATTTTGACGAGGAGGATATTGCCTATCTCCGTTCGTTAAATCTCTTTGACGAAGGGTTCCTCGAATATTTAAAGAATATGCGTTTCACGGGGGACGTGTACGCGGTGAGAGAGGGCGAGCCGGTGTTCCCCAACGAGCCGATCTTGACGATCAAAGCTCCTTTGATACAGGCGCAGTTTGCGGAAACGGCACTGCTGAACATCATCAACCACCAAACTTTGATCGCGACGAAGTCGTCCAAAATTTGCAGGGCGACGGGCGGCAAAGGGCTTGTGATGGAGTTCGGTTTGCGCAGAGCGCAAGGCCCGGACGCAGGGATATACGGTGCGAGGGCAGCGATCATCGGCGGTTGTTCGTCGACGTCGAACGTGATTGCAGGCCAAATGTTCGACGTGCCCGTGGCAGGCACGATGGCGCACAGTTTCGTCATGGATTATCCTACCGAATACGACGCGTTCCGCGCCTATGCAAAGGCTTATCCCGACAGCTGTATGTTGCTTGTCGATACTTACGACACTTTGCGTAGCGGCGTACCCAACGCCATCAAGGTATTTAAGGAATTGAAGGCGGCGGGACATACGCCCAAAGGAATTCGCTTGGACAGCGGCGACCTTGCATACCTTTCCAAAAAGGCGCGTAAAATGTTGGACGACGCAGGTTTCCCCGAGGCGATCATTTGCGTTTCGGGCGATTTGGACGAACGGTTGATCAATTCCCTTTTACAACAGGGCGCGCAAATCGACAGTTGGGGGATCGGGACGAAGTTGATCACTTCGGAAGATTTGCCTTCCCTTGGCGGCGTGTATAAGCTTTCCTCCGTCATTGACGAAAACGGAGTGGCGACGCCGAAAATCAAGCTGTCGGATAACCATATCAAAATCACCAACCCCGGATTTAAGAAACTGTACCGTTTGTACGATCGGGAAAACGGCATGGCGATTGCGGATTTGATCACTTTGCACGACGAAGAAATCGACGATACGAAACCCTTGACGATTTTTCATCCCGTGGAAACGTGGAAACAGCACGAGGTGGAAAATTTCCGCGTCGAGCCGTTACAGCATACC
>JAFUIT010000045.1 GCA_017468345.1 Clostridia bacterium | reverse complement strand
TTTGTTCGTGTTCGACAAAATGGAAACCGCCCTTTCCGAGCGTACCATTTTGGAAATGTGTTCTTCGGTCAATAATTGGTTGAATTATATGGATTGTAAAGAACTGTTGTCAAGGCTCATGGACGACGGGTTTATTTGCCGTATTTCCTCCCCTGAAGAAGAACCCCTTTTCGTCATCACGGGCGAAGGCCGCGAAAGTTTGAATAACTTTTATATCAATATCCCCAAAAGTATTCGCGACGAAATCACTACTTACGTCAAAAATAACAGTGGTAAGTTGAGAAACCGTCAGGAATGTAAGTCCGATTACTTCCAAAACGTGGACGGCACTTACACCGTATATTTGAAAATCCTCGCTCCTGTTCAGCCTATGTTGGAGTTGAAGTTTGTCGTGCCCGACAAAAAAACCGCCCAGCATATCTATAAAAATTGGGAAAGCAAGGCGTCCGATTTGTATTCGGCTATTTACGAAACGCTTGTCGATTGATATTATTGACAAGATTTACATGAAAATATAATATAAGGAAGGTTTTTTATTATGTTTACTTATTCTACCAAAGGTACTTGTTCCAGACAAATTCTTTTCAACGTCGACGCGGAAAACAAAATGCACGACGTGCGTTTTATCGGCGGTTGCGGCGGCAACTTGCAAGGGATCGCGCGCCTTGTAGAAGGGAAAGATATCAATGAAATTGAGACGCTTTTGGCAGGCATTCGTTGTAAGGGGAATACCTCTTGTCCCGATCAGCTTTCTAAAGCGATCGGCGAATACAAAGCGGCAAAAACTGCGGAAAATAATCTGTAATCGCATACATGCCCCTATCGTTTCTTAATTTTGACAATATAAAAGGACTTCGGTTATCCGAAGTCCTTTTTGCATGATTTAATGTTTGAAATGTCTATCCCCTACAAAGATCATCGCGATCCCCGCGGCGTCGCACGCGTCGATGGAAAGCTGGTCTTTAATACTGCCGCCCGGCTGAATGATCGCCGTGATACCTGCTTTTACACATTCTTCCACGCAATCGGGGAACGGGAAGAACGCGTCGCTTGCCATTACCGAGCCTTTCACTTCTTCCCCTGCATGCGCAATCGCCTGCTGCGCCGCCCAAATACGGTTGGTCTGCCCCATACCGATACCCGTCGTTCTGTCCGCTTTGCCGACCACGATGGCGTTCGATTTGGTATGTTTAACGACCTTCCAGTTGAACAGCAACCCTTTCATTTCTTCTTCCGTAGGCGCGCGTTTGGTAACAACTTTCAAATTTTCAGGCGCGAACAGCGTATTGTCGTAATCTTGCACAAGCAAACCGCCGTATACTTTTTTCATGTCGTATGCGCTTGCCTCTCTCTTGGCTTTGATATCGGGAAGCTCCAAAAGACGAATATTCTTCTTTTGTTTCAAAATCTCCAACGCGCCGTCCGTAAAGCTTTCCGCGATGACGATTTCGATGAAAATTTTATTGATTTCCGTCGCCGTAGCCTCATCCACTTCTCCATTGATCGCCAAAATGCCGCCAAACACGGACACGGGGTCGGATTCGTACGCTTTTACGTACGCCTCGTGAATAGTCTTGCCAACGCCCACGCCGCAAGGATTTGCGTGTTTGCACGCTACTACGCAAGGTTCGTCAAACTCTTTGACAAGCTCCAACGCGCCGTTTGCGTCGTTGATGTTGTTATAAGAAAGTTCCTTGCCCCAAAGCTGTTTCGCCTTGGAAAGAGAGCCTGCGCGGATAAATTCTTCACTGTAATAGGACGCGCCCTGATGGGGATTTTCACCGTAACGCATATCCTGCGTCTTTTCATAAGCAAACGTGATGCTGTCGGGGAAACGAATGTCCAACTTTTCCGCCAAGTAGTTGGAAATCATGCTGTCGTACACCGCCGTGTGCGCGAATACCTTATATTGTAAATATTTCTTCGTATCCAAGGTAATTTCGCCTGCTTCCAACTCGGAAAGTACTCGCTCGTAGTCCTTCGGATCCACTACCACCGCAACGTCTTGATAATTTTTCGCCGCCGCGCGAATCATCGTAGGTCCGCCGATATCAATGTTTTCCACTGCGTCTTCAAAGGATACGCCGGGTTTGGAAATCGTCGCCTTAAACGGGTATAAATTGACCGCTACGATATCGATCGTATTGATGTTCAGTTTCTCCAACTGCGCCATGTGTTCGGGATTAGAACGCATTGCCAAAAGCCCTGCATGCACGATGGGATGGAGGGTTTTTACTCTGCCGTCCAAACATTCGGGAAAGCCCGTCAGCTCGCTGATGCCGATTACGGGAAGCCCTGCCTCTTTCAGCACTTTCGCCGTACCGCCCGTAGAAATAATCTCGTAGTCGCACGCAACCAAGCGCTGACAAAATTCTACGATGCCTGCTTTGTCGGAAACACTTACCAATGCTCTTTTTTTCATATGTAATACACACCTCGGTTATTATTTTTCTTTCTTTTACGCATACTGCGTATATGATTTTGTTGTATATACTTTTAATTGCTTATATTTTAGCCGTTAATTTTTACGCCTTCTTACTGGTCAAAGGCTTACGCGATCGCGAAAAACAAGCCGAATTAAACCGCCAAGCAGAGCCCCTTTCCGTTGCGGCGCAACCTGCGCAAAACACTTCGACACCCGCAAACGAAAGATATCTTGGAAAACTGTGCCTTACAGGCGCGTTGGGCGGCGCGATCACCATATACGTTTGTATGTTCCTTTTAAAATATAAACGTTCGGATCTACTGCTGATGATCCTCATGCCCTTGCTTGGAGTTTTAAACGTATATTTGTTCGTTCTGCTGTTCAAATCAGGATTCGGGTTTTTATTGATACGCTAAATATTTTACCAAAAAACGCATATAACCTATCCTTGAAAATATTATAGCACATTTTTTTTGAATAAGGCAAGAAAACGAGCATATTCTTTTCTTAGATTTGTAAAAGAAAATTTTTCACAGTTTTTGAAAATTCGGTTTATAAAAAATTTTTTTAACTTTTTTGCAAAAAATGGGGAAAAATATTTGACAATTTAATTTAATAATGCTATTATATACAAGCGTTGTCGATACGACGGTGAAGTGCGATGAATGCGGGTGTAGTTCAATGGTAGAATTCCAGCCTTCCAAGCTGGCCGCGTGGGTCCGATTCCCATCACCCGCTCCACTCTTACTATCCAAGGTAAGGCGTAAGACATGCGCCTGTAGCTCAGTTGGATAGAGCAACGGCCTTCTAAGCCGTGTGTCAGGAGTTCGAATCTCTTCAGGCGCACCAAATAAATGGCGTACATGGCGGGCGTAGCTCAGTTGGTTAGAGCGCCAGATTGTGGCCCTGGAGGTCGCAAGTTCGATTCTTGTCGCCCGCCCCATTTATTGATTGGGGTGTCGCCAAGTGGTTAAGGCACCGGATTTTGATTCCGGCATTCGTAGGTTCAAATCCTGCCACCCCAGCCAAATATATGACTCATTAGCTCAGTCGGTAGAGCACTTGACTTTTAATCAAGGTGTCCGGAGTTCGAATCTCCGAT
>JAFUIT010000044.1 GCA_017468345.1 Clostridia bacterium | reverse complement strand
TCGTAATTTTTAGCAAAGAAGGCAACTTCGGGCATATTTTTACCCGTAAAGTCGAATACAACGTAATCGTCGAAACTATAATCACCGTTCACGGCATAATAACCTTGATAGCCGTTTTCGTTTGCATTAGGACCGCCATAACCGTCCGTAGGACTACCCATTATACCCGCCTCTAATACAATCGCGTCGCCGTTTATCGTCGAATTATAAGTCGTTGGCAAATGTAAAGATTCCGCAATCGCGTTGATCGTCGTATCTTCATAAATATTGTATACTTTATCCAATACGGTTCTCGTACCGAAATAACCGTATGCCACGATCGAACCTAAGCAGAATTCATCTCTCGTTTGCCCTGCGTTTGCCCAACCGTCCGCAAAGAAATTATACGTGTTTTGCGTGAAACTTTCTACGATTTTATTCGTATCCAAGTCATATAAATTGTATACGAGTTTGATCGCCTTATTAGACAAATCGTCGCCCGGTTGGAAGCCTATGATGATACGGTATTTTTTACCGCTTTCAAGATTCGCTCTGCCCAAAGCTACGTCTTCCACGTTTGCGTGTAACAATACGTTGGTATTGCCCGTCGCATTTTTCGCAGTCGAATAGATCATGTGGGGACCCCACATTGCAAGGCCTTTACCGTCCCAAACCGACGTACAGTAAGGTCCTTCGCCCTCCGAGCCTGCCCCTTCCGTAAACAACGTACCGTTAGGCCAAGTCAAACCCGTCGAAACTACGACGCCGTTTTTCGTGCCGTCGCCGTAGAAGATCGAATTGTCATAATCGTTCGCAAAGAAGGCAAGGATAGGCATATTTTTACCCGTGAAATCCGCCACGAAGTAATCGTTAAAACCAAACTTCTCGCTATTGCTGTCAAGATCGTATGCGATATATGCTTGATCCGCCGTATTATTTTCATCGGTACGGTCGGGATTGCCGTTCGTCGTGCCGGGATAATACGCACCGTCGCCCAAATCACCGCTTGCCAAATATACTTTTTGGCCGATCACGGAGGCATCGCTTGTGATTGCTCCTCCGTCCGCACGCGTAACGCCGTACACCTTCATATTGCCGATGTCTTTGACTTCGCCTTTTGCCACGCGCCAATGCGCGTTGATCACGCTGTCTTCCGTTACCGTGTCCGCGGCGAAATCCCATCTGTCGCTACCCTTCGTCCACTTGGAGATTTCGTATCCGTCTCTCGTGGGATCGCTCGGCTGCGCAAGCAAATCACCGTCCGCCACAAACGCACGGCTGATCACCTTATGACCGTCGTAAAAGGTTACTACGTGACCGTTGTCTTCCATAACGGTTGCGTAATTTTGAAGGGTCGTCGCCGCCCCCGATACAGCTCCGCTGACCGCTTGCTTGATAAATACTTGTTTGCCTGCAATTTTCTCTACAAACTCGTCGGAAGCTTCCAACTTGTCAACGAACGCGTTGTATTCGTCCACCGTTCCCATGATAATGGGATGGCTTTCGCTGCCGTACCAACTGCCATACGAAGACATTACTTTATTTTCATAGTTTTCTTCCGCGTCCAACATAGCCGCGTTGATGACTTCGTACTGCGTTCTGGTTTGCGCTTCGATATTGCTTACGCCCGTTTCGTCTTTGGCAAAATCCGCATAAGTATACGTCGCCGTACCGCTGCTGCTGTCTTTGATAAACATAATCGCCGAGAAGGATCTATCCTGCCACGAATACGTAGCAAGATCGGTGATTACGATATTTGCGTAATAATACCCGTCCTCCTCTTGATAAATTTTGCTTTCGTCCAGCTTACCGCCGACCTTTACGGAAAGGTCTTTATATTCGGAGACCGTATCAAACTGCTCTACGGGCGCGATATACCCCCACAGTTCAACGTCGTCCGAACCCACGATCCAATCGTAATGCGTCTTATCCATCTTCGCTTTAAAACGAAGCCCGTTCGTGCTAAGCTTGATGCTTGCGCCTTTCTCCATTTCAAATACGCCGCTTGTCGAAGCCGCCGCCTTCGTGGGTTTCACGTAAAGGGAAACGGACAAAATAAGCGACGCAATAAACATCATAATGCAAGCAAAAATCGTACTGATTTTTATACTCTTTTTCATCACATTTTCCTCCTTAAAAATTCCCTGCTAAGCCGCCTGCGTCAAAATCGTTGTCGTTCGATTCGTTCGATAAGCACAAAATGTCCTTATCGCAATCAAACGTCAAAATTCTAACGACGGGAAAGAGATATTCTTTCCTTTTCGCTTCCGAATTCAAAGTACTTTCCATAAAAAAGCACCCCCCTCTAATGATTTTAATTTCTTACCGATGAAAAACAATAAAATTTGACAGTTTTATTGTTCTATTCTATTGTAACTTATTCCAAACATGATTTCCACTCTATTTTTATGCAATTATAACCGTTTTTTTAGATATATACTGTCAATAAAGTGGCAAATACACCGTGTATTTCCATGTTTCATAAACAAAAATGCAAGTTTCGGAAAAACCTGCATTTTTTAATTTCTTATACGCTTAGAACGGGATAACGAAGGATGCCTCGCCGGGCGCGCCTTTCACTTCCAATTTCGAATCCTTCAACTTGTACAAAGCCTTTTCGCCGTCGCGATATACCAAGGCGTACTTGTATTCGGAATCAAATTCCAACGTAATCGTCTGATATACGGTACTTCCCTGATATACGGGATCGACGATGTTCATCGCCATGTACATATATCTGTCGTTTTCCGCGTCGTAAAGTTCGTTGACCATCGCGCATTCTTTGTTGACGGATACGTTCTTTACTTTTTCGTACGTTTGCGTGTTCTGTTCCATGTACTGGATATGATCGCCGCCGAAATTAAGAGGCTGTTTCGTGAAGATACCGCTCTTTTTGTAATCGAACTGCAATACGGTCGGTGCAAATTTTTGGTCGTTTGCAATGATTTTCTTCATCATATCGTAAATCGGCGTCTTGTTACCGTATATATCTACGAAAGACTGGTCGTCGATAAACGATTCGCCGTCCGTCTTGTTTTCCGTTCTCGTGAAATACGTGAAGTAGGAAATTTCGCTGACGCCGAAACCGATCATCATATTGTTCAGCCATTTTGCACCGCTTTCCGTAATTTTACGCGTGGAAAGCGAGCCGTTCGAGTACATACCGAAGGTCTGCGTTACCATATGGAAATCGATATTTCTATCCCTTGCCACCCCTGCGATATATTCGATACAAGGAATGTACGTAGGCGAAAGATATCCGTTACGCAAAGGATAATCGTCGTACTGGATGCAGGTAGGATTCATCGAATTCATAAAGTTTTCGATATACTGCTTATAACGCGCGAAACCGTCCTCAAAAGACACCTTCCCCGTGACGGGATCCGCATCCCCCGTACCTTCTACGTAGGGATAAAATTCCTCGTAAACGAGCTTGGTCAAATTCAACGGATTGAGGTTGAAATCGGGATATAAATTGTATCCGTATTTTTCATTAACGCGCTTGATCGAATTGTATACTTCGCCGTACGCGGTCGCGGCAAGATCCTTGGGTTCGTCCGCCAAACATACCCCGTAAACCCCGGGATAATCCGCATACAGGGATACGTATTCGTATACCTGCTGGTCCAATTCTTCTTCCGTCGCAAATTTTTTACCTTCGCCGACAAGCCCTTCTCCGCTGTATCCGTTCAAGCCGAGCCAAGAAAGATCCTCGTCGTAAAGAGTTGTTTTCGTCAGACCGATGGAGACGAATTTATCGATCTCCGCTTTTGCTTTCGCCCAACCTTCTTCACGGCCGTTTTTCGTATCGATCTTCAAGATGGACTGCGGATAGACGATGGTCATACCGACGTCTTTGTACATTTGATACTGTTCAAGCGTCAAAAACGATTCGCCCACGCTGTATTTCGCGTCGTCGATATAATAATAGCCGTCATGTACCGAATGGTAGCCGTAAAAATCGAATTGGTGGGTGTACCCGGAATAATCGGGTATATCTTCTTCCTTCAACGTTTCTTTCTCGAAAAGCTGACAGGAAGCGCCGCAAAGCATAGACGCCGCCATAATCCCTGCCAGTAAAATATGTTTAATCTTTTTCATAACCACTCCGAAAATGTTTCCCATCGGCAGCCCTTCTACGGGCCGCCGACAGGTTATTTGTGTGTTAAAGTGCTTTTGCGTAAGCCGCTACTACGTTTTCATAGCTATCCGAAACTACGCCGTAGAGCTTATCGATGGTCGTCGTCGTACCAAAATGTCCGTACAATACGATCGAACCGGTACAAGACTGATCTCTAGTTTCACCGTCTTTTACGAAGCCAGTCGTAAAGAAGTTATAGGTTTCTGCCCAGTATTCTTCTACAAGCGTGTTCGTCGTTACGTTATACAAGGCATAGACAATTCGAACGGAACGGTTGCCGGCATCCAATAAGCCTTTTTGCATACCCATGATCACACGATACTGCGTATTGTCGTCAAGGTTCGCTCTACCCAGTGCAACGTTCGTGTTGGATTTCGAAGTCCCTTGGAAACCAAGCACGCCGTTCTTACCCGAAGTCAAAGTATTATGCAACATATAAGGCCCGCAAACCAATAAACCTTTACCGGCATAAACGTCTTTACTGTCTGTTGTTTCCGTATAAAGTTCGCCCTCCCAGGTTGTTAAGCCCGTTGTGACAACCAAACCGTACTTATCGCCGTTTTGATAATACATAGAATTGTTGTAGTTTTGTGCAAAGAATGCTACGGAAGGCATATTTTTGCCCGTGAAGTCGAATACAACGTAGCTGTCGAAACCGTAATTGCCGTCAAATGCTAAATACGATTGATCTACCGTGCCAAGAACACCGCTTTGATTGTTCGAACCCGAATAATGCGCATTGTCCCCAATTTTGCTTGCTTCCAAAACAACGCCGCTACCTTGAGCCGAAGTTTTATACATTTTTACGTTAGATTTCGGCGTTTTTACAAGTTGCAACGTGTAAACGGTATCGCCCGTAACGCGGACAATCGCCTTATCCCAAGCGTACGCATAAGTAAACAATGCGTCTTCCGCCGTTTCAGGGGTAGGTAATGTTTCGTTATAGGAAACTCTTGCGCCGAACGCGAGGTTTTCTTCCGTCTTTAACGTTTCGCCTTTTTCATCTTTAAAGGTAACGGTGTAGGTCGAATTGCTGCTCAACCCGTTTGCAACGTCTGCAATCGTAGTATCTTCAAATACGCCGTAAACGTTGTCAAGCGTAAGCGCCGTACCGAACTTACCGTAAAGCACGATCGACCCAACGAGATCTTCCACCGTCATGTTGTTTACTTGCGCGTTGCTACCCGTGAAGAAGTTCCACGTAGCCATGCTGCTTTCTTCTTCAACCGCATTCGTGTCGAGATTGTACAAGTACCACTTCAATTCGATACCGCCATTTTCCACGTATTTCGTGAAGCCCATGATCACACGGTAATGCGTACCGTCTACAAGGTTTGCTCTGCCGAGTTTGGACTCTGCAAACGCGCCTCTCGTGAAACCACCGGAGGCTGCGTCCTGGATCATAAACGGGAAACCGTAGTTGATAAACGTACCGTTCGTTTTATCTTGAGTAATCGTCGCGTCTTGACCGTCGTAAGTCGTGATACCCGTATATACGACGATACCTTGTTTATTCGTACCGTTAGCATACATGGAATTATCGTAATTCTTGGCAAAGAATGCGATTTCAGGCATATTTTTGCCCGTGAAATCGAACGCTACGTAATCGTCCATATTGAAGTTGCCGTCAAATGCCAAATATGCTTGATCTACGTAGCTTTCAACACCGTCATCGGGCTCGCCATCGTGTTGCTGACCCTGCGTATAGTTTGCACCGCCGCCAATGCCGCCGCTTGCCAAAACCAAACCGTTGCCTGCCGCGCTTACTTCATTTGCCGTCAAGCCTGCCTTTACTTCGCCGTTATACTTTGCAGTGTACGTTTCGTCGCCTGCAACCTCTACCACGTCCTTATCCCAGCCTGCAAATTCGTAATCGAATACTTCGTTCGACGCTTTCTTTGCTGTGGGTTCGTCCACTGCGTCGCCGTAATGATAGGTCTTTTCGCTGAGAACGCTGCCGTCGTCGTTCAAGAACTTAACCGTGTAATCGATGTATACGGGGTCATACGTTGCCGTATAGGTCGCGTTGCCTGCAACCGCAACGACTTCGCTGTCCCAACCTGTAAACGTGTAGGTATAGGTATTGTCCGCCGCTTTGCTTGCCGTAGGTGCGACTACGGTATCGCCGTAATGATAAGTCTTTTCGCTGAGAACGCTGCCGTCGTCGTTCAAGAACTTAACGGTGTATTCTACGTATTTTTCAGTGTAAACTGCCTTGTAGGTAACGTTGCCTGCAACGGCTACTACTTCGCTGTCCCAACCTGCAAATTCGTAAACGTACGTTTCGTTGCCTTCTTTTGTGGGTGCGTTGGGCACAACCACCGTATCACCGTAATGATAGGTTGCTTCGCTGATGACGCTTACGCTGTCTTCTTCCACAAACTTAACCGTATAATCGATGTACGTAGACGTATACGTTGCCGTATAAGTCACGTTGCCTGCCGCCGCAACGACTTCTTTATCCCAACCTGCAAACACATACGTATATGTATTGTCCGCTTCTCTCGTAGGCGCGGAAGGCTCCGTAACGGTTGCCCCTTCTTCATAGGACGCCGAGCTGATTTCCGTTCCGTCGTAATCCACGAATTTTACCGTAAAGGTCGTCTTTTCAGGATCTTCAGGGTCTTCGGGGTCTGCAGGGGTTTCAGGATCTGCAGGAGTTTCAGGATCCGCAGGAGTTTCGGGATCTGCAGGAGTTTCGGGATCCGCAGGAGTTTCGGGATCCGCAGGAGTTTCGGGATCTTCTACCGAGCTGCTGCCCGTATCAGAACTTTCCTTTTCCTCATGGAACCAGTCTTCCACAGGAGTGCCGTCAGTTACTTTATCCAGCCAAGCTTTTGCCATTTCGCCGGGGTTTTCACACGCCGTAGCGATTCCCAATACGCATACCAAGCTTAAGCAAGATAACAACAATTTTTTAAATTTGTTCTTCATATTTTTCCTCCCTGAAAAATTTTATTTTCAAAAGAACAATCACTTGTTCTACAAGTTTTAAATTAGTTCATTTCCAACGCAGCGCAAATATTTGCAATCGTAGTATTTTCGTACACGCCGTACAGTTTATCAATCGTCAGCTCCGTACCGAACTTACCGTACAATACGATCGAGCCGACCAAGTCTTCCACCGTCATGTTGTTTACTGCTGCTTCGCTGTCCGTGAAGAAGTTCCAAGTAGCCATGCTGCTTTCTTCCACAACGGTGTTCGTGTCGAGATTGTACAAGCACCACTTCAACTCGATACCGCCCGCTTCCGCGTATTCCGTAAAGCCCATGATCACACGGTAATGCGTACCGTCTACGAGGTTTGCTCTGCCAAGTTGAGAATCCGCAAACGCGCTTCTCGTGAAAGCGCCGTTCGCCGCGTTCTGGATCATATACGGGAAACCGTAGTTGATAAACGTACCGTTCGGTTTATCTAAATTAATCGGCGCGTCTTGACCGTCGTAAGTCGTGATACCCGTGTATACGACGACACCTTGTTTGCCTTCTTCATAGTACATGGTATCGTTGTAATTCTTGGCAAAGAACGCAATTTCAGGCATATTTTTGCCCGTGAAATCGAACGCGATATAATCGTTCATGCCGTAATTGCCGTCATAGCTCAAATAGGATTGATTTACGAAGCTATCAACACCGTCAGCGGCATCATTATCCACCTGCTGACCCTGCATATAGTTTGCGCCGCCGCCGATCGAACCTGCCGCAAAGACAGCCGCATCGCCGTTAAAGGTCACGTTGTGGAACTTACCGTCCTTCGACAGTTGAATAAGTTTCAAAGTATAAACCGTATTGCCTTCAATCGGCATAAACGCCTTATCCCATTCAAAACCGTATACGAAGTTGGAGTTATCCGACGCCGGAGGCGTAGGCAACGTCCCCTCGTAAGAAACGGTCGTTCCGAACGGTACGTTTTCCAACGTCTTTAAAGTGTTTCCGTCCAGATCTTTAAAGGTTACCGTGAACTTTTCGTTTTTGTTGAAGTTCTTGACTACGTCTGCCATCGTCGTATCTTCGTACACGCCCCAAACCTTATCAAGTTTCAATTCCGTACCGAACTTACCGTACAATACGATCGCGCCGCCCAAATCGTCGAAGGTCATGTTGTTGATTTTTCCATGCGTCCCACCGTTGAAGAAGTTATACGTCCAAAGAGCAGCTTCTTCCAACACTTCTTTCGTATCGAGATCGTACAAATACCAGTTCAGCGTGATGCCGCCAGGACCATGTTCACTGCCGCCCGTAAAGCCCAAAATCACACGGTAATGTTTCCCGTCTACGAGGTTTGCACGCGCCAGTTTCGAATCGTTGACACTATTTTGTTTGAACCAACTGTCGTTTATGTTTTCAACCATGTACAAGCTGTCGATGTTGACCGCTTTACCGTCGTTTAAGCCACCCTCGTTTATGCTACCGTCAAGCTTGGTGATACCGTTTGTAAATACGATACCCTGTTTGCCGCCGTCCTGATAGTACATCGAGTTGTTGTAATTTTGCGCGAAGAACGCAACTTCGGGCATATTTTTACCCGTGAAATCGAACGCTACGTAATCGTCCAAACCGTACTCGCCGTTCAATGCCATGTATGCCTGATCGACCAAATTGCCGGGGTTAGGACCGGTACACGTACCGCCGGTCTTGAGCGTGCCTGCGTTCAGAGTCACTTCATAATCTTCGGTCAGTTCGCCCAAGCCGTAGAAACTGATGTTGTTGGTTTCTATCCACTCTACCAAAGGCGCGCTGAACTCGCCCAAATACAAGTTCAACGTCGTGCAAAGATTTTCGCCGTCCGAATAGTACAAGGTATAGCTACCCGCTTTTTCCAAAGTAAAGGTTTCGCCTTCTACTTCATAAACTTTGCCGTCTTGATCAACGTAGTAGAAGATATAACCCTCTTTCGTCGTATCCACGTAATCGGACACGTTGAGCGTTACGTTGCTGTTCAAGAAGAAGGTCTGCGCGTCGTCCTTAAAGCTGGAGAAGGTCAATTCTTCCTCGCAAATTTGGTCAAACGTCTTACCCGTGATCACGGGATAGATCTTATCCAACTTCGTCTGCGCGCCGTGCTTGCCGTACAATACGATGTTGCCGTTGAAGAAAGAATTGTTTTCCGTATCCAAAGGAATTTTGTCAAAGCCAAGGGCTTGAATACCGTAAGAAGAAATTGTAAAGTTGGAGAATACTTCTTGCGTATCCAAATCAATGATTACGCAATCGAAAGTAAGGAACAGCGTATCCACGGGGGTCTCCGTACCCAAAAGGTTTGCCCTTCCCGATCTAATACCCGAGAAACCTGCGATCATGCGGTAATGCGTACCGTCTTTCAACGATCTCAAACTGCCAAGATGCGGTGCTTCCGCATCGCCGTCCGTAGAACCGATGGTCGTCGTATCGTCCGCGCCTCTGTCATATTCGTGCATCATGTACGGACCGTACAAAGTACCTCTCGAACACATCGCCTCATGGATAGGTTCACCGCTGTTGTTCGTAAAGCCGCCCGTATAGACGACCCCTTTCGTTCCGTCAAAGATCGACTTGGAATAATTGTCGTCGCGGAAGAAGGAGAAGATGGGCATATTATCGCCCGTGAAGTCTACTTTCACGTAACTGTCGATGCCGTAATCGCCGTTATATGCGATATAAGGCAAGTTGTGCGGGCCGTTTTCACGTCTGAGCCATACGTTGTTGCCGTTGCAATAGCTACCTGCAACCATCGTATAATTGCCGTCCTCTACGTACAGATCGCCGTATACGGAAATGCCCAAATCCTCCGTCAAATACTGTAAATATTCTTCGTCTATGTATTTCATGGAAATTACTTCGCGCCCTTCGCACGTCTGTCCGTCGGCCGATTCGATATGGAACTTGAACGTGTGGTCGGACATCGACTGGAAGGTATAGCTTTCCTTATCCAGCAAATTGACGGTCTTTCCGTCTACTTCTACGCAGTCCATGAAAATTTGATAATTTTCCAAGGACGCGGAGATATTCATATTGTTGAAATAATCCCTGAAAACCAACGTATCGCCGAAATTGTACGGCATATTTTGAAGGGTGAAATCCCACGTCAATTCAGGATAGGTCACGTGCAACGTAAAAGTATTGCTGCCCTTGCTTTTTCCCGATTTGATCGTGTACGTAATGACATAATCGCCGGGATTTTCCGCGATAAAGTAAATTTCATCGGTGATATCTTGTACGTTGCCGTTGGGATCGGTCATGGTGATGGTATAATCCGCATCGTATACGTAGTCGATATATTCGCTGAAAATAACGGTCGCACCTACCTCGATATCCGCAAGAGAGCCTTCCAAAAATTGAGGGCCTTTTTTCTCCACTTCTTCCACGAACGAAACGCCGCCGTCCTTTTTAAAAAGGTTACACGCGGTAAACGTGACGCCCGCCGTAGCGCAAGCCGCTAAACAGCCCGCAAGCAATACTGATTTGAAAATCTTATTCTTTTTCATGATTTCCACCCTTTGATTTAATAGATTAAAACGTACGCCGCTTCTCCGGGCAACAACGACGTTTCCAAAACGCCGTCAGCCAAATCGCATTGTTTCCATTCGCCGTTTACATACACGTCCGCGTGCTTGAATTTTTCATCAAAGCGGATCGTCGTCTTTTGTGCGACGTCGGTCACTTTTTCACATCTGACCTCCGCCATATTGATCACGCGGTACAAGTACTGATCGTTTTCCTCGTCGTATAATTCGTTGATCAAAACCCCTTCCGAGTCCGTTTCAAACGACTGTACGTTGTCCAACTTTTCATTGACCGCATAATCCAACTGTTTCAAAAACGAATGGAAGGTGTTTACGTCGTATGCGGAATGACGGTAATTGAACTTCGTTACAACGGGGAGAATTTCTTTGACTTCTTTGATGATCTTTTGCGTCGTATAATACAACGGTAACTTTTCCCCTTTGCGATTGAGCATCGCGCCGTTGTCAGGGAATTCTTCCGTCGAATTCGCCCCGTGCGGCAAATAGGTGAAAAAGCCCAATTCTTTAACGCCAAAGCCTAAAAGCAAGTGCATTTGGTAACGCATTTCCCGTTCGTTGGGCGTCCAGTAATAATCCTGTCCGCCGATCTTCATAGAGAAGGACTGCGCTACGAAATGGAAATCGATCTTCCTATCGCGGCAAATTTCCGCCGCATTTTGAAGACAGCGCAACAGTAACGTCTTATTTTCCTTATTATGACAGAAAGTATAGTCGTCATACATGATGTAATCCGCGCCCGTTTCGTCCAAAAACAAGTTCAAATATTTACTGCGGCGTTCGATCAAATCCCCGCCTTTAGGATATCTTTCATCCATCCAGCAAAGGGCATCCAACGGCAATAAATTGCAATATACAAACGCCTTGGGACAAGCCTTTTTGATCGATTTGTATAACTGTCCGAACGATTTAAACAGGTAATAATGCGGTTCATCCTTCAAATAGATCCCGTAAAACGCGGGATGTTTCGAATAATCCTTGATACGGTCTGCAATAAAGCGATCCAAGCTTTCCTCGCTGTCGAAACGCTTGCCTTCCCCGATCAATCCGCCCTTTTGGCAGGACAATTCGTAAATCGCTTGGTCTCCGACAATATATTTGTCTATGCCCGACTCGTAAACGACGTCCATTACCTGCTTACATATGGAGGTTTCCCATTCTTCACCGTAATAAGTCCCCACCGTGCCCGACATGACCATGTTAAAGCCGACGTCTTGGTATTCTTTATAGCGCTCTACGGTCGCTAAGCCCAATTTGCGAGGCTGACCGTAGATATAATCCCCTTGTTCGTAACCGGGAGCGCAATATCCGTGGAAAATAAACTCTACGTCCTTTCCTTTATAATATTTTTCAAACATATTAACCTTTCAAGCCTCCTGCCGTCATGTTGGTCATGATCAAATTCTGCGTGCAAGCATACAGCACGATAATCGGAATTGCAGAAATAACCGCCGCCGAGAAGAAGACGGGTTTCGAGTTGGAAATATACATCGATTCGGTGTTGAACATATACAAACCGTACGCAAGGTTGGGGGTCTTTCTCAAGTAGATCATGACCGTGCCGTAATCGTTCCAAACCCCGATCGCCTGCGTGATCATGATCGCCACAAGACAAGGAATGACCTGCGGCAATACGATGGAGAAAAACGTTCTCAATTCCCCCGCGCCGTCGATATACGCCGATTCGGAATAAGCAGGGCTTACCCCTTTGAAATAACCGTACAGTACGATGAATGCAAAGTCGAAACCGCTCGCCCAAGAAAGCCAAATCGTCATGGGGTTTTCTACCATGTTCAGCGCCGCCAACAGCTTAAACGCCGCAGGGCCGCTACCGATGACGGGAATGGTGTTTACGAAGATGGCGACCACGTACAAAAATTCTTTTCCGGGAAAACGGAATCTTGCAATGGCATACGCCAACATCGTACTGGACGCAACGTTCACGAAAACGCGAACGACAACCATCCAAAGGGAGTTCCACAACATTCCAAGATAGGTAACGTTGTCGTACTGGAACGTGCCCGTAAATACTTTTACGTAGTTGATAAAATCCCAGCTCTTGGTGATGGCAAAGCTGTTCGTGCTGTATTCGTCAAAGGTCTTTAACGAATTGTTGAACGCCCAAAAGAACGGATAAATACAAATAAATGCAATCAGCACAAACAATACGAAAAATACTGCCGCGGTAATCTTTTCGGAAAGGCTTGATTTTCTGGATGCTATATTTCTCAAAACTTTATCCCTCCTTTTTAGATTTCCACGTCAGCGTAGATTTTCTCGATCAGCTTTCTTCCGATCAAAACGACGGGAAGGGTGATACAGGTCAAGAATACGCCCAATGCCGCGGGATAGCCGTAATAAGGCGTGCCGCTGGACGATTGCGAAATGTTCAAGGTAATCTTATACAGCAAGAACCCGATCGTCGAAGTATCGTTGTTACCGTTACCGCCCGTAAACAGGAACACGTTGTAGTCCGCCGTGATAAACGAACATAACGAGAAAGTCAACAGCGTCGCAATCGTCGACCATACGCAAGGTACGGCGATTCGCACTAACGTAATCCAAAATCCCGCGCCGTCCAAATCGGCGGATTCGTATATTTCATCGGGTACACGGGAAAATGCGCCCGTCAATACCGCGTTGTTTCCGACAAGCCCCATCACGATCTTGATCGAAACGATCGCGGGGAACGCCGTTTCCGCCGCCCCGAACAACCCGTTTCTAAGCGCCATCTCCGGCAACTTGAAACCCAACAGTTTGACCAGTTCGGTCAGCGCGCCGTTGTATTGCGCCAAATAGCAAATCAACTGCGTCCACATAACCGAACCCATCAAGCTGGGGATAATATAACAAATTCTGAACATATAATGTCCGGGCAACCTACGGTACAACACGTACGTAGTGGTGACCCCGATGGGGAAAAGAATGAAGAAATCCAACCCCCAAAGGAGCAGCGAGCGTTTCAGCGTATCCCACAAGTTTAAACCCAAGTTGTAATCCTGCACGCTGGTCAACGCCTTGAAAACCATTTGGAAATTTTCCAGCGTAAACGCGCCCTCCCCATCGCGGAAAGCGAGCGTTATACTTGAAAAATTGACGTACACCCAAAAGATAAGAAATTGAATGACGGGAAATGCGATAAACGCATAAATAAACGGGAATTTTCTTTTTTCAAATCCGCTGTATTTCCCGATTTTGTTTGCCGATATATCCATAAGCCACCGTTAGACCGTTTTCGTTATTTGTCGTTTTGTTACTTGTTATAGGAATTCCAAGCTTCCTGTGCTTTTGCGATACTGCTGTTGTACAGGTTGGTCGCCGCATCTGCATAAGAGGTGCTGCTTGCCTTATTGTACAAGGTCAATGCAAAGTTCGATTCGCCGGGGAAAATATAGTCCGACTTCAACACTTTAAATCTCAAGCCCTGAATGCGGCTGTTGATTGCTCTGAAATGAACGTTAGCCGCCAAAGCTTTTGCCGAGTTGACAAACTTGTATTGCGAAGTCGTCTTTATGTTGTGCGTATAAGGCGACGATGCGTTTGCTTTTTCCATGAAGGTTTCCGCGAAATCGTCACTCGCCATCATACGAAGTGCTTTCGCCGCGATGTCTTTCTTGGTGCAACCCTTGGTGATGAACGCAAGGTGTTCGATACCTCTCGAGAAGCAAGTACCGCGCGCCGTAGCAACCGCCTGCGCGTCCGCTTTGTCCAAATCGATGCTCTTTTCCGATTTTACAAGGGATACGATTTCGTCTACCGACTTGTTTTCGTCTACCAACTTACAAATATAAGAAAGCAAATCGTCGCAAGCGTCGTCCGAAAGGTTATATTTCGTACCTGCGCCGAACAATTTTACGCCAAGGTCGGAAATTACGGGAACGTTCATGAATTCGATATTTGCAAGTTTCGAACCGTGGTTTGCTTTTACTTCGTTCAAGAACCAGTCGCCGTTCAACATGAATATCGCATTGTTCTGCCCGTTTGCTTCCTGCATGATCAAGCCCTGCGCCTGGTCAAGCGTTTGCGTGGACGAACCGTATGCCGAATACTTCGCGTCCATGAACTGATACCCTACTTCCATAACCTTCTTGATGTTTTCGTTTTGGAATACCTTCCAACCGTCGGTCATATCCGTCCACGTACCGTTGTTATTCGTTTGCATTCTCAAAAATTCGTTATACGTTTCGATATCGTATTGCGCAATCCAGCTTTCAATCGCGCAGTTTTGATAGGTCGTCGCGCCGCCCGCTCCGGACGTGAGGTTGTAAGTAACGGGATAGGTCTTGGTCGTAGACGAGCCTGCAACGCCGTTCGCGCCGTTGTAGATCATATCGAAGACCTCGAACAGTTCGTCCGTCGTGCGGGGAAGTTCCGTAACGCCGTACGCCGCCAACTTCGTCGTGTTGACAACCATACCAGCCGTCGTTTGCGCCCAGTTGAAACCGTACATCGTACCGTTGTCCGCGCGCAAGAAAGGTACGAAGTCGGACATAATTCTTTTAGAAATCTTATCCGCGCTTTCCTTCCCGTCGTAGCCGATTGCCGTTTGGTTGAATACGATTTGTTCCAAATCTTCGCAAACTTCACCGTATTCGCCGATTTCGCTTACTTGGTTGGGCGTGATCGCGCCCGTAATGTACAAGTCGATCTTCGTTTCGTCGTAGCCGCGGGACATTTCCTGTACCATCGCCGTACCTGCCGAACCGTACGTAGGCGTCAAAACGTTCATCTTGTAACCTTCCGCAGCATAAACCGATTCAAACTGCTTTTTCAGGTCGTAAATGAACGCGTCGCCGAAACCCGCTTTATAAAGACGGACGTTGATCGTTTTATCATCGTCTACAACGTTGTCCTTCGTTTGACAGCCGGACGCCATGGCAACCGCGCCCAACGAAAGGGTAGCCGCCAGCAACATCGAAATCATTTTCTTCATAATCAATTCCTCCGAAAAATGTTATTTAACCTATTTTTTATATCGTGCACCGTGTTATCCACAAGCGTACATAACCCGTTTTTTAATGCCGAATATCTTTGGCGATACTCGCCATTTCAAATAAATATCTTTTGTGTTGGTCTGGCAACCAACACAAAGGGGTGCACCCCTTTGCCGATAGCGCCGTTTTTTTATCAATTTTGCCCCGATAACCGAGTATGATAAAGCGCATTGTGATACTATCTCGAAAATATAATACCATATTGTGTATTATCTTTCCACTCCATTTTTTATCAAAACTAATCTTTTTTTAATGTATTACCTTTTACGCTGTCCGTATTTATGCATTTTTTCTTGATTAAAATTTATTCTTATTTTTATATTGACTTTTCCTATTTTTCATGTTATAATCAGGAAAAATCAAAGGAGTACGCCGTTATGCACGTCGTTTTAGGCTCGGAAGCCATCGAAAATAACCCGTATATTTCCTCCTCTTTCACACCGCCCATGCACCGTCACTCGCACGAGTTTTTTGAAATTTCCTTTTGCGTTACGGGGCATTCGGTCAACACGATCAACGGGGTCCCTTTTTCTTTTCAAAACGGATCCTGCGTAATTTTGCGTCCGAGCGACGTGCATTCGTTAACCGAATACGACCGCCGCATCTACGAACATATCGACCTTTACGCATACCCCGACGCCTTTAAAAAGCTTTGCGATGCATTCCACGCCGACCTGTTCGACGAGATCATGAATGCGGAAAATCCCATTTGCTTTTCCCTTTCCAACGAATTGTTCTCCTTTTTATTCAATCAGTCGCTGTTGCTGAAAGAAATGATCGTGAACAAGAATAAATATTTCGAAACGCTGCACGCCTCGATGCTCTCGGTGATTTTATCCGAATGGGTGAAAAATAAAATATATATGAAAACCTTTATGCCCGACTGGTTAAACGAATTGCTGCCCAAGTTCAACAACATCAATTTCGTGCAGAAAAACATCACGCAGATCGCGCATGAAACGGGATTTTCCCTTCCCTATTTCTCTACGCAATTCAAAAAATACGTCGGCGTTTCCGCGATTGCCTACTTAACGAAAAAACGGGTGCATTTGTCCAAAAATTTGCTGGCGACCGACTCCCATTTGCGCATTCTCGATATCTCGGGTATGTTGGGTTTTGAAAACCCCAGCACTTTTTCCAAGCATTTCATGCAGGAATTTAAAATGACCCCAAAGGCTTACAGAACAGAAGTGCAAAGCAAGCACATCTTCTAATTATTTTTATTCTTCAGTATTCAGTATATTGCCACGCGCACGCACGCGTGGTTTTATTTATAGAAATAAAAAAACGACCCCCCGAAACATTTACGGGGCGTCGTTTTTTTGTATGGAATTTTATAAAATCAATTTTTAGACTCGTTTTTCTTCGACTCACGCGTGCGCTGCTGTTTTTGCTTTAACTGCAAAGTATGGGACAGTTTCATTTCTTGCACGATGCATTTGACAAGCGAATCCAATTCGCTCCCTTCCTGATAATCGGCGGAACAAATATAATTGACGCGGTTATCCAGCAATAAATTAGTGACTTTGTTTTTCTTGCCCCTCGGGTAGATCGCGATTGAAATCCCGCCTTGTTTTTTCACAAACGTCATGCACGGAATATCGGTGATTCCATCCCCAAAATACACCATATTTTGGTAGGATACCACTCTGTCGCTCATCTTTTCATTGACTTTTTTACTGTCCGTTTCATCGTATATCCCTTTGGAAACACGGAAAATATACTGCGTTTTTTGCGTATAATTGATGGCAATACTCGGCCAAACCGCCTCGCCGTTTTCGTCAAAATAATACTGACAGGCAAAAATCTTTTTAAACTCGTCCTTGATGGCAGATCCGTCGATGATATCCTTGATACCGCTGGAAATGATATAATGCTCGATTTTTACGCCAATCGATTCGCCGTACTGATTGATACGCTTGAACCAGTTCTGCACGCCCTTGTAAAAGTTAATATTTTTCCCGAGCGAACGCAAATATTCCCGCGTGAAGGGAATATTTTTCTCCTTGCATTTGTAGAGCATATAGTACATATAGCCCAAAATGCCTTCCATATAATGTTTCTTACGGAACTGCTCGGTTTCGCCCCAAAATTCTTCACTTGTCATGTTCAAGTTGGGGATAAAGGCATAATCCTGCATATCCTGGTCGCACAGCGTTTTATCAAAATCGTACATAAACGCGATCGTGGGTATTTTGCGCATTTTCGTCTTCTCCTTTGTATTGCGCATTTATTATACCATACTTTTTATCATAAGTCAATCCCCCACTTTTTTCCTGAAACTGTACCTCTAAACGGTTGATCGCACATTTTTTATTTTTAAACAAGCTTACAGCGCAAAAAAAGATCCCTATTTTTCTAATAGAGATCCTTTTTTATGCTTATTTTTGCTCTTTTACAGAACTTTTTTCAAAAATTGTCCCGTGTAACTTTCTTTGACGGCGGCAACTTCTTCGGGCGTCCCCTCGCAAACAATCGTTCCGCCGCCGTTTCCGCCTTCAGGGCCAAGGTCGATGATATAATCCGCCGTTTTGATGACGTCCAAATTATGCTCGATGACGATCACGGTATTGCCCCCCTCGCGAAGCTGTAACAAAATCTTGATCAGCTTGTCCACGTCATAGGTATGCAAACCCGTCGTCGGTTCGTCCAAAATATAACAGGTTTTCCCCGTCGAACGCTTGGCAAGTTCGGTCGCAAGTTTCACTCGTTGCGCCTCACCCCCCGAAAGAGTCGTCGAACTCTGCCCCAGCTTGATATACCCAAGCCCCACGTCGTTGAGGGTTTTGATCTTATTGTAAATGGTCGGCACGGGCGCGAAAAATTCACACGCCTCCTCTACCGTCATATCGAGTACGTCCGCAATGCTCTTGCCCTTATATTTGACCTCCAAAGTTTCGCGGTTGTAGCGCTTGCCGCCGCACACTTCGCAGGGTACGAAAATATCGGGGAGGAAGTGCATTTCGATCTTGATGATCCCGTCGCCGAAACAGTGCTCGCACCTGCCGCCCGACACGTTGAACGAGAACCTGCCTGCCTTGTAACCCCTTTCTTTGGCGTCGGGAGTCATCGAAAACAGGTCGCGTATCGCGTTGAAAACGCCCGTATACGTCGCAGGGTTGCTGCGCGGCGTTCTGCCGATGGGCGATTGATCGATGTCGATCACTTTGTCAAAATGTTCGATGCCGTCCGCGCGCGCATATTTACCCAACGCATGTTTCGCACCGTTGTGCGTGTTCGCCAGCATGGGATAGATAATCTCGTTGACGAGGCTCGATTTACCGCTGCCCGATACCCCCGTTACCGCCGTGATCAAGCCCACGGGTACTTTGACGTCGATATTTTTTAAGTTGTTTTGATGACAGCCGTATACCTTTAACCATTTATCGGCAGGCGTCTTTCTCACCAACGGCTTTTCGATTTTTCGCCTGCCCGCAAGATAATCCCCCGTGATCGAACGGGGTTCAGCCATGATATCTTCCTGCGTGCCGCACGCCACGACTTCACCGCCGTGTATGCCCGCTTTCGGCCCGATATCGACGATATAATCCGCCGCTTTCATCGTGTCTTCGTCGTGCTCTACCACGATCAAAGTATTGCCCAGATCGCGCAAGCCTTTCAAAGAGTTCAAAAGCTTTTCATTGTCCCTTTGATGCAAACCGATGCTCGGTTCGTCCAAAATATACAAAACGCCCGTCAGCGCGCTGCCGATTTGAGTCGCCAAACGGATACGCTGGCTTTCCCCGCCCGAAAGGGTGACCGCCGTACGCGTCAAAGTCAAATAATTCAACCCTACGTTCCGCAAAAATCCCAAACGGTTGTTGATTTCTTTTATGATCGCGTCCGCAATCAGGTGTTCGGTATGCGTCAGTTTTTCCTTCAATCCGTCCATGAAATCGCACAGCTTGTCCACGGACATTTCGCAAACTTCCCAAATATTTTTCCCGCCGACGTATACCGCCAACGCCTCTTTTTTCAAACGTTTCCCCTGACAGCCGTCGCAAGGGGCGTTTCTCATCAAACGCTCGATATCGCTCTTTACGCCGTCCGAAGTGGAAGTGCCGTAACGGCGTTGCAAATTGTTGACGTAGCCCTCCCACGTCTTTTTGAAACTGCCCGAAAAGGAACGGGTTTGATAGTGCATATCCACCTTTTGATCGGCGCCGTACATCAACATATGATAAATTTCGGGAGGTAGATCCTGCACGGGTACGTCCAACGAAAACCCATAGGCTTTTGCAAGCGCGCTCAACTCCATAAGCGCCATCGAGGACGAACCCAAATTCCACCCCGTCACCTTCATCGCGCCTTCGCGCAAAGTTTTTGTCTTGTCGGGACAAATCAGGTCGGGGTCTACGAACTGCTTAAAGCCCAACCCCGAACAGGTCGGACAAGCGCCGTACACGGTGTTAAACGAGAACATTCTCGGTTCGATCTCCTCCAAGGAAATGCCGCAATCGGGGCAAGCGTAATTGACCGAATACAACTCCTCCTGCCCGTCGCAATCGATGACGACCAAGCCTTCCGCAAGCTTTAACGCCGCCTCTAAGCTGTCCGTCAAACGTTTTTGTACGGTCGGTTTCACGATCAAACGGTCGACAACGACGGAAATGTTATGCTTGATATTCTTTTCCAGCTTGATTTCCTCTTGTAAATCGTACACGATACCGTCGATTTTTACTCTGCCGTAACCGCTTTTCTTAAATCCGTTCAGTTCCTTTACGTATTCCCCTTTTCGTCCGCGTACCACGGGTGCGTTGACGAGAATTTTACTCCCTTCGGGCATCGCCATGACGCGGTCGCAGATCTCGTCTACCGTTTGACGGCGAATCTCCCTGCCGCATTTGGGACAGTGCGGCACGCCGATGCGCGCGAAAAGCAAACGGAAATAATCGTAAATCTCCGTTACCGTACCCACCGTCGAACGGGGGTTGCGCGAAGTGGTTTTTTGGTCGATGGAAATGGCAGGCGACAGCCCGTCGATACTCTCCACGTCCGGCTTTTCCATCTGCCCCAAAAATTGACGCGCATAGGAGGAAAGACTCTCCACGTACCGTCTTTGCCCTTCCGCAAAAATCGTATCGAACGCCAACGTCGATTTTCCGCTGCCCGACAGCCCCGTCAGCACGGTCAGCTTGTTGCGCGGGATACGCACGTCCACGTTTTTTAAATTGTTTTCTTTTGCGCCTTTTATTACGATTTCTTCTTGCATATTGTTACCTTCATCTCGTACATGGTACCGTTATTTTTGCGCTTTACGCAGTTTCATTTTCAGCTCGGCGATCTTTTCTCGTATCTCGATCGCGCGCTCGAAATCCAACTGTCCGCTTGCCACCTTCATAAGCGCCTTCAACTTTTCGATCTCGTCGGGAATATCCTGCATCTTGATATCGTCGTCCGTCTTTTTCTTCGTGATGTTGAGGGTGGATTTTACCTCTTTTATAATCGTTTTGGGCACGATACCGTGCGCCTTGTTATATTCGTCCTGCACCTTTCTTCTGCGGTTGGTTTCCCCGATCGCCCGTTTCATACTGTCGGTAATCACGTCCGCATACATAACGACCCGTCCTTCGCTGTTTCGCGCGGCGCGCCCGATCGTTTGAATGAGCGCGGTGTCGCTACGCAAAAAACCTTCCTTGTCCGCGTCCAAAATCGCTACCAGTTTCACCTCGGGAAGGTCCAACCCCTCCCTCAAAAGGTTGATACCGCAAAGCACGTCAAATTCCCCCAATCGCAAGCCGTTGACTATGTCGATACGCTCCAACGTGTCAATGTCGCTATGCATATATTTCACCTTGACGCCGTGTTCTTTTAAGTAGTCGGTCAACTCCTCCGCCATGCGCTTTGTGAGGGTAGTGATCAAGACCCTGCCCCCCTCGTTTGTCACGTTATGCACTTCGGAAAGCAGGTCGTCTATCTGCCCTTTCGTCGGCTTTACGGTGATTTCGGGATCGAGCAAACCCGTCGGCCTTATCAGTTGTTCCACCGCTTGTCCCGCTTGCTCCAACTCGTACGGGGCGGGGGTTGCGGATACGCAAACCATCTGCGGCACACGCGCGTCAAATTCCGCAAAAGTCAACGGTCTGTTGTCGTAAGCGGAGTTCATGCGGAACCCGTATTCGACCAAATTTTTCTTGCGGGAAAGGTCGCCGTGGTACATCGCGCGGATTTGCGGCAACGTCATATGGCTTTCATCTATAAACACCAAAAAGTTTCCCGAAGGGAAATAATCGAGCAAGGTAAAGGAAGGTTCGCCCGGCTGTCTGCCGTCGAAATAGCGGCTGTAATTTTCAATGCCGCTGCAATACCCGATCTCGCGCATCATTTCCAAATCGTGTTCGGTGCGCTGCTTTAAGCGTTGCGCTTCCAAAATTTTTCCGCTTTCTTCAAACGCGCGCACTTCCCCCTTTAAATCTTCCTCGATCATGGCAAGCGCGCCGCGCAGTTTTTCCGTCCCCACCGCATACTGGCTGGCAGGGAAAATCGCCACGTGCGACAGCTCGTTTAACCGCTTGCCCGTCAACGCCTCCACTTCGTAAATTTTCTCGATTTCATCGCCGAAAAATTCTACGCGGATCGCCACCTCCGAATTAGAGGCGGGGAAAATTTCCAGCGCGTCGCCGCGCACACGGAAGGTCGAACGTTTGAAATCCACGTCGTTGCGCGCATATTGCAGCTCAATCAGTTTCCGCATCAGTTCGTTGCGTTCCCACTCCATGCCGGGGCGGAGAGAAATGGACAAACGGAAATATTCTTCCGGCGCACCCAAACCGTAAATGCAGGAAACGGACGCCACAACCAAAACGTCTTCCCGTTCCATCAACGAACAGGTGGCGCTGTTGCGCAATTTGTCGATCTCGTCGTTCATGCTAAGATCTTTTTCAATATACGTATCCGTGGACGGAATGTAACTTTCGGGTTGATAGTAATCGTAGTAGGAAACGAAATATTCCACGCGGTTTTCGGGGAAAAATTCCCGAAACTCGTTACAAAGTTGCGCCGCAAGCGTTTTATTGTGTGCGATCACAAGAGTAGGTCGGTTGACGTTTTTGATGACGTTCGCCATAGTAAACGTTTTACCGCTGCCCGTAACGCCTACCAAAACCTGCGTGCGGACGCCGTCCAAAATCCCTTCCGTCAGCTTTTCGATCGCCTGCGGTTGATCTCCCGTCGGTGAGAACGGTGCGTGTAATTTAAAATCCATTTTATCTCCTCCCTACGGGTTTTGTAAACAAATGTTTGCTTGTTTATTATAGCATATTCCTTTTTAAAAGTAAACAAAATCAACGGATATTTTTTAAAATATCCGTCTTAAAACCAAACCGACCAAAAACGCAACGACGGCGGACGTGACCGCCCACAGCAATTTGACCGCCATATCCCGTTTTTGCTGCAGGGAACAACGCTTATACGCATACCCATTGGATCGCAGGGAAATGACGTACATTTTCTCCCCCTTACGTTCCGAAGAAAGTAACTCGAAATAATCATCCAGCGAAAGCTGCTGTAAAATATCCTCCAACTTTTCCTCGGTATATTTTTTACGGGCAGGCAATAAGGCAAGCAATTCCGCGGGCGAAATTAAGCATACGCCTTTTTCGTGACAAAGGGTATACACCGCGCACATCACTTCGTTTTCCCGTCTGTTCAGCATCTTCCCTCCATTTTCAACGCGTACCTGCCCACCGCGTTTTATTTTCAACGCATACCTGCCATCGTCGTTTCTGTTTTAGTATTCGCTTTTTTCACCGTTTCCATTCGCACGAAAAAAATCCTCATTTTTCATGTTTTTTGTGAAAAAAATTACTTTTTTCCGTTTTACTCTTTCTTTTTTTGAAACTTTATGGTATAATGTATAAAATGAGCGTGCACGCGCGCGCATAATACGTATGAAAGGAGGCTTTTATGCCTGCAATTTACGCGCATTTGCGTTTTGGCGAGGAAGTCGCCAAAACTTTACCCGCACCTTACGTTTCGCTGATCGAACGTTTCCCCGAAGCGTTTGCGCTGGGTACGCAAGGACCGGACATTCTTTTTTATCATCACCCGATGAAGAAGAACGATATAAAGAAACGGGGTACTTATCTTCACACTTTTTCGGGTGAAAAATTCTTCTTTTTACAAGGGGAAAAGTTGCTTGAAAACGCGCCTTCGGGCGAAGCGGAAGACATTTTAAAGGACAATGGCGCGCTTGCCTCCTACACCTGCGGATTTTTATGTCATTTTGCACTGGACGTTGCTTGCCATCCGTATATTGACGGAAATTCGACCGAGGCGGTTTCCCACGGGAAGATCGAATCGGAATTTGACAAATACATTTTAAGACAGGACGGAAAGCCGATACGCGGTTATAACACGGCAACCCCTATCCTCGATCAAAACGGAACAAAGGAAGCGGCGGCAAAAACGTTGGACGTTGCAGACGAAAGCATCGCCGTTTCCATCAAAACGATGCGAAAAATTAACGGTTGGTTTTCTAAAAAATGCGAGGCTTTTCACGGTATTGCACACTTCTTTTTGAAAATCGCGGGCATGGAAAGAAAATTTGGGGATATGTTTTTACATAAAAAGGATGATCCTCTTTGCGAAACGCCGAATAAGGTCTTGATCGAAAAATTCAAAGACGCCGTACCCAAGGCGTCCGCCTTGATACAAGAATATTTTGACAAATTACAAGCCTGGGTCAAAAATAAGGCAACCGAAAATGAAATTCTCCGCTACAACTTTAGCGGTATAATAACAACGGAGGAAACTTAATATGCAAGAAACGTCTGTACAAAAAGAACGTTTTACCAAAAAGGAAAAGAGTTGGATACTCTATGACGTAGCAAATTCCGCCTACGTTA
>JAFUIT010000043.1 GCA_017468345.1 Clostridia bacterium | reverse complement strand
GTAGCCGATGATCTTCACGTCCTGTTCGGTCAAACCTTCCGCACTGTCCACCACCAAAAGGCAAACGTCGCTTCTTCTCACCGCGTCAAACGCACGCATATTGCTGTAATATTCCACGTCGTCGTCCACGTTTTTCTTCTTGCGGATACCTGCCGTATCGATAATGGTATACGCCTTATCGCCGCGGAAAAACAAAGTATCGATCGCATCTCGCGTCGTACCTGCCATGGGGGTAACGATACTTCTTTCGTGCCCCAAAATTTTATTGACCAAACTGGATTTCCCCGCGTTGGGTTTCCCCACGACGGCAATTTTCAAAGAGGGTACTTTTTCCTCCGTTTCATCGGGGAAATACACCATGGCCTCGTCCAAGACGTCCCCGATCCCCTGCGAATGTTCCGCCGAAATCGCAAACGGCTCGCCAAGCCCAAGCGAATAAAACTCGAACACCTGCTCGGGCGAGTAATTGTCGATTTTATTCACGACCAAAATGACGGGCTTTTTGCTGCGGCGCAAAATATCCGCCACGTCATAATCGGACGGATGCAAACCTTCCTTCCCGTCCGTGAAAAACAAAATAACGTCCGCCGTGTCGATCGCTACGTCCGCCTGCTTTGCGATCTCCTTCCACATAACGTCTTCCGATTTAAGCTCGATACCGCCCGTATCGACCATTGTGAAATTCTTTCCGCGCCAAGTCGCGTCCGTATAAAGGCGGTCGCGCGTTACGCCCGGTCTGTCCTCCGTGATGGAAATTTTACGTCCGGCTACTTTATTGAAAAACGTGCTTTTGCCCACGTTCGGTCTTCCCACAAGCGCCACCAAGGGATTTGCCATATCTGTCACCTCCTGCTTACTCTATCGTACTTAAGATATCCACCAAACCGTAACCGCCGTCACGGTTGATGCGTATATTGTCAAATTTTAATTTTTTCTTGAGCTGTCGCAAAGTCATTCCGCATAAAAACACGTCCTCAAACTCCTTCAGCGTATTTGCGGGCAACACAATTTCGTCGAACGCGCCGCCGCTTTTTTTGTATCCTTCCACCGCCGCCAAAATATTCTTTCCCGTCAAAAGCCCGGTACAGGTAACGGTTGAACCAAAAAATTCGTTGACCACGGGCAATACGTCCGCCTCTAATCCCCCGATCGCCTCACAGCATTTTTCCGCCAAAGCCCGATTAATTTTTTCTGCGCTGACGCCGCTTATGATCAAGCTTTTTTTCTTTTCATCGAGCGTCATATTTTCAGGCAGTTCGGCAAGCGCCGCATACGCCTCGGATAAAAACTTCGCCGTCATGCCGATCCCGTTTTCAATCTGCTCGAACTCGCCGTAAAATTCCGCCTGCTTGAACGGGCGTTCCGCTTTGACGAAATATTCGTCTGCGGGCAACAGGAAATTCACCCCGAATTCCTCATTCAACTCATCGACCAAATCCAACAGCTTTTCGCTATACTCCTTGTCGACGTCGGAAATGGGATATAAGCCTTCGCGGTACTTCGTAATCCCCGTCGGCACGCAAGCCAAATCGCGCACCGCAGGATAATAAGAAAACAGTTTCCGCGCGGTGTACGCCAACTCCTCCCCGTCGTTTTCGCCCGGCACGAGCACCGCCTGACAATGGATCTCAATCCCGCCCTTTGCCAAACGGTCGATTTGATCGACGATTTTTCCCGCGAAACGGTTACGTAAAAGTTTCACGCGCAAGGCAGGGTTCATTGTGTGGACGGACACGTATAAAGGAGAAAGTTTCAACCGTACGATCCGTTCCAGTCCCTCGTCCGAAAGGTTAGTTAGCGTCACGAAATTACCGCAGGAAAAACTCATGCCGTAATCGTCGTCTTTAACGTACAAGCTTTCGCGCATACCTTTCGGCATTTGGTCTACGAAACAAAACACGCAACGGTTATGGCAGGTGCGAATGGCGGTATTGTTTTCAAATTCCAGCCCAAGATCTTCCCCTTCTTCCTTGCGCACGGTGATCGTCGCGTCCCTATTCCTCCGCTTATCGCGCACCGTCATAGTAAACTGACTCGCCTCGCAGTAGTACAAATAATCCAACTCGTCCTCGCAAGCAAAACCGTCGAAGGCGATAATCTCGTCCCCGACCTCCAGCCCCAGTAATTTACCGAGGGAATCGCGTTGTACTTTGGTGATTTTCAGCATAATTTATCCTTTACAGCGTGATTTTTTCTACGCCGTACTGTTTACAAAGTTTGTCTAAAATTTCTTGAAACACGGTAGGCAGGGGCGCGGTGAATGTCATTCGTTCCCCCGTCGTGGGGTGTGTGAGTTCCAGCCTTTGCGCATGCAGTAACTGCCCGTCCGCTTTGATTTTTTGTTTTTTATACCCATACACTGGATCGCCCGCAACGGGATGCCCGAGATGCTTTGCATGAACGCGGATTTGATGGGTTCTGCCCGTTTGCAAATCAAACTTACATAAGGTGAAATCGCCGCCGAAGTGCGCCACCGTTTCAAAATCGGTGATCGCAATCTTTCCCTTCCCATCGGGAAGTACCGCCATTTTTAAACGGTCGGTCGGATGTCTGCCGATGTCCGTGACGACCCTGCCGCGCGGCTCTTTCAAGTTCCCCTCCAAAAGAGCGTAATAGGTACGATGACAAGTTTTTTCCGCGATTTGCCCGGCAAGGGAAACGTGCGCCTTGTCGTTTTTCGCCACTACCAACAGCCCCGTCGTATCCTTATCGATTCGGTGTACGATACCGGGACGGAGTACGCCCCCAATACCGCTCAACGAATCCAACGCGTACAAAAGCGCGTTGACCAACGTTCCGCTTTCGTTGCCGTTGCCCACGTGCACCGTCATGCCTTGCGGTTTGTTGACCACGGCAAAATCCCCGTCCTCGTAAACGATTTCAATGGGGATATTTTCGGATTTTACGGCATATTCTACCGCTTCGGGAACGCTCACCGTGACGCTGTCGCCCCGTTTGATTTCCGCGCCCGCTTTTTTCACAACAAGCCCGTTTACGCATACCTGCCCCTCCTCAATCAGCTTTTTTAAGCGCGAGCGTGTAAAATCCTCCGTCTGGTCGCTTAAAAATACGTCCAGCCGTTTGCAATTTTCTTCCGCTACGAATAATCGCTGATCCATGGGCTTTATTCTTCCTTATTTTCCGCTTTGCGTGCCTCCGCTTTTTCCAAAGCGCTCCTCTTTGCCTTTTCCGCTTTTTCCTTCTTTTTACGCTCCTCGTTTTCTTCCATTTCCTTGGAAAGCGCCTTGTATTTTTCCGTCAAGGGCAAAATTGCGCCCGTATCGAAAAACAACATCGCCACGATCAATACGATTGCGCCGCCCACGATGAAAAAGTCCGCAAAATTACACACGCCGAAATCGAACATAAAAATTTTCAAACGCACCATATCGCGCACGCCGTCCCAAGTAGACGGGTCGGAAGCGGAAAACGGCTCCCATACCTGATAATAGACTCGATCGATCAAATTGCCGACGCCGCCCGCCACGATCAATACAAGCGCAACGCGCACCCACGTACGGCGTTTGTCCATTTTGAAATAATAGAGCGCGATCAATACGAACAGCACGCCCGTCGCCGCGACCAACGCGATCTTTGCAGGTACGGACGCGTCCGAACCGATACTAAAGGATATCCCACGGTTGTATGCAAGGCAAATTTCCAAATAACCGGGGATAATTTCAATGGACGAATCCCACGGGTCGAGATATGCGTCCGCCACGATCTTCGTCAGCATATCGACGAGGATCAAAACGACAAACAGCAACGCCCCCCACAGCCACGAACCTTTTAACGAGGTTTTTTCTTTCTTCAATTCTTTCATCAATTTTTCTTGTCCTTTTTATTTTTTTGGCGGATGGAATCGATCATGCCGATCTTCAACGCGTGCAACTTGGTCGAAAGGTCGACCTTATAAAGTTGGGGCAAATCCAAACGCAGATATTCTTCCCAGAACTTGGAAAGCTGTGCTTTGGAAAACGCCTGTACGTCTTTGATATG
>JAFUIT010000042.1 GCA_017468345.1 Clostridia bacterium | reverse complement strand
TTTAATATCCTCCGATTGTGTATTTGATTTTTGACTGGCGGGTCATACTTTCATTATACACAATCGGAGTTTTTATTTCAATACTCATCGGTAAACCTCTACCGAACCACGCGACTATCGCGTGGTTTTTCTTTATATCAATAAAACCGTCCCAAAATCGGGACGGTTTTCATCTTAATTCAACCATAAGAACGCAAGCAAAAACATCAAAAGCGCGCCTGCAATGATACAACCGAGCATGGGCAGCATCGCACGGAATGCGCCGCGCATCAGCGCGCGCTGTTCCTGTTTGGATAATTTTTCCACCTGCGGTTTGCCTGCCTTTTTATGCGGGTCATACCAACTGAACCCTTCTACGTTCATGTCGGCAACCGTCGTTTCCATATCCAAATCGGCTTTCTTTTTACGCTTTTCCTTTTTTGCCATAGTTATCAGTCTTTCTTACCTTTCTTTCCGCTTGCCTCAAATTCCGCAATTTCTTCTTCAGGCGTATACAAATGGCAAGCACAGAAATGCCCTTCTTCCACTTCTCTGTATGCGGGCGCTACGTGCTTACAAATTTCCATACAATGATCGCAACGAGTGTGGAATTTACAACCCTTCGGCGGATTGACGGGGGAAGGAATATCCCCTTTCAAAATCACACGGTTCATTTTTACGTGAGGGTTGGGAACGGGCACTGCCGAGAACAACGCTTTCGTGTAAGGGTGCAACGTGTTTTCAAAAATACGTTCTTTCGAGCCGTATTCGACCATGCTACCCAAATACATAACGCCAACTTCGTCCGAAATATGCTTAACAACGGACAAGTCGTGCGAAATGAACACGTACGTAAGCCCAAGTTCTTGCTGCAATTCTTTCAACATATTGATGATCTGCGCCTGAATGGATACGTCGAGCGCGGAAACGGGCTCGTCACATACGACAAGTTGAGGTTTAAGCGCAAGCGCACGCGCGATACAAATACGTTGACGCTGACCGCCCGAAAATTCGTGGGGGTAACGTTCGTAATAATGCGACTGCAAACCGCACATTTTCATTACGTTCAAAACGTATTCGCGGTAGTTCTCATTCGTCACCAAGCCGTGCTGTAAAGCCGCTTCGCCGATGATTGCGCCTACCGTCAGACGAGGCGAAAGGCTCGCATACGGATCTTGGAAGATCATTTGCATATTGGGACGCAGTTTATCAAATTCCTTATTGGAAAGCTTGGTTACTTCTTGACCGTTGAACCAAACTTCGCCGCCGTTCGATTCGTGCAAGCGCAAAATCGTACGGCCCATCGTCGTTTTACCGCAACCTGATTCCCCTACGATACCCAACGTTTTCCCTTTCTTCAACGAAAGCGATACGTTGTCTACCGCGTGCAAAAACTTATTCGGTTTACCGAAAAAGTTCGTACCGACGACGAAATATTTTTTCAAATTTCTAAGTTCAAGCAATACGTCGTCTGCGGGAGGGTTGGAAACGCTTTTCCCTTCTTTTTTAGACGCTTTTACGGGCGTAGGAATTTCCGCCTCGCTTGCATCCGAATTTTCCTGCGAAGGAGTTTCTTCCATCAAAATCGCGTCCAAAATAGGCTCGCCGTTGATTTCAGTCACTCTTTCTTCCGCTATGTTCGCTTCGGGTTCGTTTGCAACTTCGTCTTCGATATCACATTCTTCGTTAAACTCGTACACGGGTACTTCCTTTTTAGGAAAAGCACTCGTTTGCGTCGTAACGTTTTCCGCACCTGCTTTGTAAAAAGCATCCTCTAAACCGCCAGCCAGCCAGTCGTGCGTTGCGACAATATCTACGTCGTAATCTATCAAATGATTTAATCCCAACAACGAGATGGTCACTTGATCGCCGGTCTCTTGCAATTTCTTGATTTTCTTCTTACGATTTTTTACCGTTTCATTCGATTTCACTTCGCAACGTCCTCCTGATTTTCATTTTCAGCGGCAACGTTTTCCGCTTTATCGGTATTCACGGGCGTTTCTTCCGCAATTTGCATATCTTTATACAAATAGCAAGATACGCTGTGCGTAGGCGAAACCTTGATCAACGCAGGATATTCTCCGGCGCATTCTTTCTTACATTTATCGCATCTGTCGCGGAAATAACAGTAGTTGGGCATATCCACGGGGTTCGGAACGAAACCGGGAATACAGTACAACGAATCCACGTCGCCGTCAACGGTAGGTTTACTCTTTTGCAAACCGATCGTATAAGGGTGCATAGGATGATCGAAAATATCCTCTACCGTACCCATTTCGATGACCTTACCTGCGTACATGACCACTACGTAATCCGCCATTTCCGCTACCACGCCCAAGTCGTGCGTGATGAGCATGATCGAACCGCTGATTTTGTCCTTGATTTCGCGAAGAAGGTCCAAAATCTGCGCCTGAATCGTAACGTCAAGCGCCGTCGTCGGCTCGTCCGCGATGATCAAACGAGGGTTACAAAGCAACGCCATCGCGATCATAACACGCTGACGCATACCGCCCGAAAGTTCGTGCGGGTATTTTTCATAAACCCCTTCGGGATCGGCAATACCGACCAAATTCAACATTTCTACGCTACGCTTTTTCGCGTCTTTTTTGGAAATGCCTTCAATGTGCAAAAATGCCACTTCGTCCAACTGATACCCGATGGTAAACACGGGATTAAGCGAAGTCATCGGTTCTTGGAAAATCATTGCAATTTCTCTGCCTCGAATGGAACGCATTGCTTCCAAAGGCATTTTTGCAATATCATAAACCTTTTCGTCCATTTCGTAAAGGTTTCCGCCCAATTCGTTTTTCTTGTGAATGGGTTTTCCCTTTGCGTCCTTTTTTACAACCGTTTCGCCGTTGACTTCTTCCGTTTCGTAAGCGGGAATTTTCTTCCCATCCGCGTCACGGCGGAAAGCGTTGGTACGGAAACGGATCGAACCGTCTACAATTTGACCGCTTGGACCTTGTACAAGTTGCATCAAGGAAAGCGAAGTAACGCTTTTAC
>JAFUIT010000041.1 GCA_017468345.1 Clostridia bacterium | reverse complement strand
GGCGTTATGGCTTGGGATGGCAGCGGATACTCCAATTTAGGTAGTTCCTGTACGCAAGTTTGTGTATCCGGTCCATACATGGCAGATTTCAACAGCGCAGATGCGGGCGGCGGTAACCTGATGAGCAATTTTAATGCGTTACTTGCAAGGGCAAACCTTGTAGACGGTACGCGTTACCGTGTAATCATGGGCTTTGACGAAGGAACCGATTCCAGAGCAATCACATTGAAATATGCGTTGTATAATTTGGATACGAATACTTTAGTGGAAGAACAAGCACAGACTTCTTGGAACTTGTTTAATAACGTCTTTACAATAAGCAGAGATCTTAGCGGTTCGATTGTACTGTACGGTAAATTCGCAAACGTAACGACTTCGATAGATAAAGTATGGGGCGTGTATGAAAATACGACGATTTCCGATATTGCGATTTCGATGGGCTTAAACAAGAAAACGGTTAAGTTTGTAAATTATGACGGAACTGTATTGGAAGAAATGGAAGTCGCGGCAGGGGTAGTCCCCGAATATACGGGAGAAACGCCCGTTAGATACGGCGACGCAATCAACGTTTCCTATACCTTTAACGGTTGGGATCAAGAAATCGTTGCGGTAATGGATGACGTAACGTATACGGCGACGTTTACAGCAACAGAAAACGACGAAGTTTCGACGAGCACCTCCAAAGGCGTTACGAAAACGGGCAACACGGTCGTTTTAGCGGCAGGCGGCGTCGGAAACGGTGCAAACTACACGCAAGGTCAACAATACGACGGCGACGGCGGCGGTGACAGCTACGTAGATCAAGCGTATTTGGCGTTTGACGGCAACTATGATTTCAGCGATTACGTGGCGCTTGATTTCACGGGCAAGAATATGCCTGAAATCGCATTCTTTGCGAAAAATTACGACAATTCCATGTATGCTAACGGTACAACTAAACAGGGTATCGTTGTCGTAACGGGTATTACCACTTGGAACGGAGAGTTGAGTTCAGGTGTAAACGGCAACGGTACGCAGATCAACTACGGTCATCCGTTCATGATCCAAGATGCCTCTAGCGGCGGTTTTGTAAGCGGTGCGTTCGCATCTTCCGCACTCGGCAGAGCGAACCTTGCAGACGGCACGCATTACCGTGTGATCATGGGCTTTGAAAAGAGTGGCACGGCGGCGATTACACTGAACTGGTATTTGTATAACCTTGATACGGCAACCGTAGTCGAACAAAGCAGTATGACGACGTGGGGTTTCTTCACGGGCAGTAATGCGGAAGTAAACAGTATGACGCAGGACGATCTCGTCGGCTCGATCGTGCTTTACGGTAAGTTCGGCGTGGCTTGTACGTTGGATAAAGTATGGGGCGTATTTGAAGATACCACGATTGCGGACGTTGCAAGCGGGTTGAACAACAGCGAAACCTATACCGTTACCTTTAAGGATGAAGCGGGCAACACGGTACAGGAAGAAGTTCTTCCTTACGGCGCAAGACCCGAATATAAGGGCGAAACGCTTACCAAGGCAGACGAAGTTTTGTACGCTTATACGTTTGCAGGCTGGGATAAGGAAATCGCTTTGGTAAAGGGCGACGTTACTTACACGGCGACGTTTGCAACGAATTTGAAAGACGGCTTTAGCCAAAACAATTCGGAAGTTTACAACAATAACGAAGGTATTACCTTAAATAGCAGTAGCATCGGCGACAGCGCGCATTATTCGGGCTCGAACAATCAAAGCGGTATTATCGGCACGGTAAATCAATCGTATTTGGCGTTTGACGGGGATTATTCGTTTAATGACTACGTTGTATTCGATTTCACGGGCAAAAATATGCCTTCCGTAGCCTTCTTCGCGAATAATTATAACGAATCCATGTATTATCAAAACGGCGATAAGTACGGTTTGGTGGTACTGACAGGTTTAACGACATGGCAAGGCGTTCTTTATACCGAATATAACGACAGTAAATCCGTTTACGACGGTAAAGGTTTATTGGTTTGCGGACCGCATATGTTGCATAATACGTTGATTTCGGGGGTGGACGGCGTACTCGGGTTCGCTAGCGTTACCAGTAACAGCGGTAACAACAGCAACGTTGCGCTCGGCCGTGCGAACTTGGATGACAGCAAACAGTATCGCGTGATCATAGGCATGGAAGCAGGTGATTCGGCGACTGCGGTGAAAATCGTTTATTATTTGTACAACGTAACGGACGGTGTGTTGGTAGAACAGTTCTCTGCGGAAACGTGGAACTACGTCACGACCGGTTTTGCGAAAGACGGTCAGACGAGAGACGAGTATTGTAAAGGTTCGATTGTATTGTACGGACATTTCGGTACGCCGACGACGCTTGACAAAGTATGGGGCGTGTATGAAAATACGACGATCAGCGCGATCGTGGAAGAATTGATGTCTACGGACAGCGGCGAAACCGAAACTCCCGACCCTGAAACGCCTACGGTAAATTCTTGGCAGGAATATTACGGTCAATTCGACGATAAGTTCGATTTCTATGCGTACAGCAGTTACAGCGACGGTACGTACGAGATCGACGGCGAAAAATACTACGTTGGTAAAAACTTGGCGACGATCAAGCAGTACAGCTTGTACGGCGGCGTGGGTATGACCATTTACTATCCTCAAAATGATTTTGAAATCACGGATGATGCGGAAACGGTTGTAAAAGCGAAGAAACTCATCGATGATTTGGCAAAGGCGGGTATCACGAAAACCATTCTTCAAGACAAACGTATCCTGCATCTGAGTATGAAGGAAACCGCAATCGTCGGCGACGGTTGTCAGTTTGCAGACGAAGCGGCGCTTGATGAATACATTTATAATTGCTTGAAAGATTACGCAACGTATCCCGGCGTTTACGGCGTTCAGCTCGGCGACGAACCGAAATACGTTTGCCTTAGCGCATACGCGGCGGTGTATAATTCGATTAAGCGTATTAATGCGGCAAACGGTTGGAATTTGTTCATTCAGTACAACCTCAACCCGTTGAATTATACGGAAGTAGTTTTCGATAATTATTATCCCGCTTTGGATGGAAAAACTTGGGATGACGGATATAAGAAGTGGTTTGGGTTAAGCGTTGATGACGAGGCAAGATATGAACAATGTATTGCTCGTTATGAAGCGTATATCAACGATTTCCTTGACGCCATGAATCCCGATTCGATCATGTACGACGATTATCCTTTGCGTGAGGATGCGGACGGCAATTTGCAGGTACTTAACACCTACATTCCTTGTTTGCAGATCGTTGCGAAAGAGGCAAGCGAAAGAGGAATTGCATTCTACAACGTAACGCAGGCGCATGAAAACAACGCGGACGGCACGGTGCATAAACGCGCGATCACGGAAGCGGGCGCAAAGTGGCTGAACAATATCTTGATCGGCTTTGGCGCGAAACAAATCGCTTACTACACCTACTATACGAGAAGTGAAAGCGACTCTAACGGCGGTGAATCGTACGTGGACGGCTCGTCCTTCGTTGATTACAGCGGTAACCCGACTGATTTGTATTACGTGATGAAAGATATTTTGAGCGATAATCAAATCTTTGCGTCGACCGTATTGCAGTTCGATTATCAGGGCAGCCGTTACTACAAGGGCAGTTCGGCGTCGTCTGACGACAACCACGTTGCGGATATTACGACGGCAAATTCGTTCAGCAAGCTGACTTCCTTCTCGGTTGATAAGGAATACGCGCTGGTAACCGAATTGTACGACGATACCGCGGGTAATTACATGTACATGGCGATGAATATCGTCGATCCCGACGCAGGAGATTACAGTGAAACGATGACGATGACGTTTAGCGGATATTCGTACGCGCTTGTATATCGCAACGGGGTATTTGAGGAAGTAACGCTTAACGGCGGCGTATTGTCTTTGACGGATATGGCGCCCGGAGACGCGGCTTACGTAATTCCTTATAACTAAGGTCAAATCCATAGAGGAAAACCTCTTTAAAAGAGGTTTTCCTTTCATGGTATTTGCAGGTTTAGAAAAAACGTTTGAGGAAGCGTGCATTTCTTATTTTATAAGAAAAAATTCCATTTGGGTCATTATGTGGATTATTCGAAATTTAGAAGATACAACTGAAAATTTGCCAATTTTTTATAAGCGGTTTCGAGTCGACAAAAAAGCGGCGAAATGCGTCATGGAGATTTCCGCGCTTGGCATTTTTAATGTGAAAATCAACGGCGAGGAGATACCCGATTATTTCATGCCGGGCTGGACGAATTATAACAAATACGTACATATTTGTTCTTACGATTTGACAAAATTTCTCCGACAGGACAATTTGTTGGAGATCACGCTTGCGGACGGATGGTATTCGGGACGGCTTGGGTATACGAAAGTCGCCAACGTTTACGGTAAGATCAACGCCTTGTTTGCCAAGCTGGTTTTGTCGTACGCGGATGGCACGGATGAGGTGATTTCGACGGACGAAACGTGGCGTGTGGGGGCTTCGAACATTGTTTGTTCCTCCTTTTTCGACGGGGAAACCGTCGATTTCAGGACGCCGACGGAGGACGTAGAAAGCCTGCCTTTTGCAAAAAAATACGGTTATACCGTGCGTTTTGAGCCTTACGGTTACGAACCGATACGAAAAGTGGACGAATTACCGCCGACCGTTTTCTATCAAGACGAAAACGTTTTAAGACTGGATTTCGGTCAAAATTTCGCAGGATTTTTGACCTTCGTTGCAGAGGGAGAAAAGGGCGCGGAAGTAACGGTAAAGCACGCGGAAATGTTAAACGCCGACGGCACGCTGTATTATGACAATTTACGCTCGGCGAAGACGGAAGATAGGCTTATTTTGTCAGGGGAAAAGGACAAATTCGATCCTAAATTCACCTTCCACGGTTTCCGTTATGCGGAAATTACGTTGAAAGGCGAAGTGAAACTGTCCGATATCAAAGGGGTAGTTTTATCCCAAGATATCGAATACGGAGGCAAATTCCACTGCTCCGACGAGATCGTAAACGGCGTCTACAAAAACGCACTGTGGGGGCAAAAGAGTAACTTTATCGATATCCCCACCGACTGCCCGCAAAGGGATGAACGTTTGGGTTGGACGGGCGACGCGGAAGTATTTTGCAATTCCGCTATGTTCAACAGCGACTGCAACCGTTTTTTCGTCAACTACTTAAAGCTGATACAAGCGGATATTTTGCCCGACGGTAAAATTCCGTCCTTTGCGCCCTTCTTTATTCCCGTTTCGCCTTCGACGGCGGGCGTTCCCGGTTGGGCGGACGCGATTTGCGTCATTCCGTACACACATTATTTGCATTATCGGGATATCAACGTCATCAAGGATAACCTGCCGTATGCGGTAAGGCATTTGGATTATTATTTAAGCCACAGTGAAAAGGGTTTATTGAAGGTGAAAAATCCCTTTGGCGACTGGCTTTCCGTGAAACGCGCGAAGGACGTTGACGGGATTAGTCAATGTTTCTTTGGTTTGTCCGCATCCCTGCTTTCCAAAATGTACGATATTTTGGGGGATCGAGAAAACGCCGAAAAATATACGGCGGTTTACGAGAGTGCAAAAAAGGCGTTTAGGGGTCATTACGTTAAAAGAAAAGGGAAAATCGTGGGGGATTCGCAGACGATTTATGCACTTGCGCTTTCCGTCGGGTATGTGACCGCGGAAGAAATAAAACCTCATTTCCTCAACAGCGTTCAACGGGAAAACGGCAGGCTGACCACCGGTTTTATCGGGGTTAAGTACCTGTTGCCCGCACTTTGCGAGATCGGGGAAACGGATCTTGCGTATAAGTTGATCAAGGAAACGGAATACCCTTCGTGGGGCTATACCATCAAACAGGGAGCAACGACGATTTGGGAACGTTGGAACGGATACACGCAGGAAAACGGCTTTGAAACGCCGAATATGAACTCTTTTAACCATTACAGCTTGGGTTCGTGTGCGGAATGGCTGTATTCCCACGTGTTAGGCATCAAATTGCACACGGATAAAAATATTTGTATTTCCCCGTCGTTTAGCAAAGAACTCGCTTTTGCCGAGGGTGAATATAAAACTTTGAACGGCATAATCCGCGTGGAGTGGAAATACGAAAATGCGCAGTATTACGTAACGGTCAAGGCAGATGAAGGCGTAGCGTTCGATTACGACTTCAAGGAAAGAGAAATTTTGTCTTTGGCGCGTACGGAAAATACGTTGACTGCCGTAGTGAAATAAGGAAGTAGAAAAAATATGGATAAAGTTTTTACGGTTTCTATATTAGGTTGCGGTTCGCGCGGACATTACACGTATGGAAAGTGTATGTCCGAACACTTTGGCGACAAATTCAAGATCGTTTCCGTCTGTGACGTCGATCCTGCAAAAATCGATTTGGCGCAAAAGGCGTGGGGAATTTCGGCGGATAATTTATTCCTCGACGCGGACGAGTTTTTAAAGGAAAAACGTTCGGACGCGTTGGTCATCGCTACGCAGGACCGCGATCACGTGTCCATGTGCGTCAAGGCGTTGGAGCTGGGCTACGACATTTTGCTGGAAAAGCCCATTTCGCCGGTCGAGGACGAGTTATACGAGTTGTTGGACGCTTACAATAAATACGGTAAAAAAGTGATCGTTTGCCACGTACTGCGTTATGCGCCCGCCTTTTTGAAGATCAAAGAATTGTTGGATTCGGGCGAGATTGGCAAGATCGTTTGCATCGACTGGATCGAGCAGGTTACCTACTGGCACCAAGCGCACAGCTTCGTCCGCGGTAACTGGAGAAACGACCAAGACACGTCGCCCATGATCATGCAAAAATGCTGTCACGACCTCGATCTTTTGCAGTATTATGTAGGCGCAAAGTGCAAAACGGTTTATTCCGTAGGGGATTTGAGCTTTTTTAATCGGGAAAATCAGCCCGAAGGCGCATCCGATCGCTGTGAAAATTGCAAGTATATCCATGATTGCGTGTACAGCGCGGAAAGACTGTACGTTGAAAAGCGCAGAAAGGATTTCGATTGGGCGTTCGATAAGCCCGACGTGGATGAAGATACGCGAAAACAGGGCTGGCCGTTTAACGTTGTGGACTTGACCCGTCCGATCACGGAAGAATCGATTAGAAAGGCGTATGAAAATAATCAATACGGCAGATGCGTGTTTGCTTGCGACAACAACGTCGTGGACAATCAAACGGTAGTGATGCAGTTTGAAAACGGCGTTAAAGCGAACTTGACAATGACGGCGTTTACGGCGCTGCCCGGCAGAAAAATGACTTTCCACGGCACGCTTGGTGAAATTGAAATGGATGAGGAAAACGATTACATTCGCGTATCTCGTTACGGACATGGTACTCGTTTTTTGAGCATTAAAGAAATATTAAAGGTCGCGATCCAAGATGATTTCGGGCATGGCGGCGGCGATTTGATGATGGTACGTGATTTCTACAAAGCGCTTGCAGGAGACGGAGAGCTGGGTACGACCTTGGACCGTTCGATCGAAAGCCATTTGATGGCATTGGCGGCTGAAAAATCCCGTCTTTCGGGCGAGGTTTGTTTCGTACATAAAAAGAAATAAGTAAGGAGAAATGCGGTCGGGATCAGCGTCCGCGTAAAGGAAAATATGATCCGATTTAACGAGCAAGAGAAAATCTTTCATATACAAACGCAAAACTCGTCTTACGTTTTGTGCATATCCGATTTTAACGCGTTGGAGCATTTATACTACGGAAAAAAGATTCCCGACGACGGTATAAAATACATCAGCAACCGCCAAATTTACGCGCATCTTGCGCATGAAAGCAGGGAAAACCGCGCTTATTCCGCGGCGGTCGTAGGGATGGAGATTGCGCCCTTTAACAGCGGCGATATCCGCACGCCTTCCGTTGTATACGATTACAACGGCTGTGTGGATCACAATCGTTTGCGCTATCAATCCCATAAAATTTATAAGGGCAGAAAGCGTATTGAAGGCTTGCCTCATTCCCGTGAAAGCGAAGAAACGGAAACGTTGGAAATCGTGCTTTCCGACGATGAAAAGACGGTGGAATTTACTCTGTTCTATACCGTATATGCAAGCGTGGACGTGATTGCCCGCCATCAAAAAATTAAAAATAACGGTACCATGTCCTTATCCATTCAAAAATTCTCCAGTATGTGTTTGGATTTTTACGGCATGGATTTCGACACGGTTACGTTAGAGGGTATGTACCTTTACGAGCGTGCGCAAGTTTCGCGCGCGCCGCTAAGCCGCGGCGTTTTTAAAAACAACAGTTTGACGGGGACGTCCTCTCACAACCGCAACCCGTTTATCGCGCTTTGCGCGCACAATGCGGATGAGGATCAAGGCGACGCGTATGGGTTTAACCTTTTGTACAGCGGCAATTTTGCCGAAGAAGTATCCGTCAGTCATTTGGGGGATACTCGCTTGATCGCAGGGATTGACGACACGGGTTTTGCTTGGACTTTAAAGGCGGGGGAAAGCTTGTCCTCGCCCGAAGCGGTGATGACTTATTCCGATCAAGGTCTTGGCGGGATGAGCCGAAATTTCCACGACCATATCCGTCAAAATATCATTGAAAAACAGTTTGCGTTTATGCCCAGACCCATCGTTATCAATTCATGGGAGGCAAGTTATTTTACCGTTACGGAGGAAAAAGTGCTTGCGCTTGCGGAAAGCGCAAAAGATTGCGGCATCGACACGGTTGTTTTGGACGACGGGTGGTTCCGTCCCCACGATCGAAAGGGGCTTGGCGACTGGCGCACCGATCGGGAGAAATTCCCTTCAGGGATCAAAGGTCTTTCGCAAAAAGTCCATGCCATGGGGTTGAAGTTCGGTATTTGGTTAGAACCCGAAATGGTCAACGACCAAAGCGATTTTTACAAAGAAAACCCCGATTGCATTTTGGCCACTTCTAAATTGCCGTTGATTTCGAGATATCAGTATATTTTGGATTTGACGCGCGACGATATCGTACAAAAGATCGCCGACCGTATCAGCGAGGAATTGCAGGGCGCGGAGATCGATTATATCAAATGGGATTTCAACCGCTACGCGACGGAGGCAGGCTCGTATAAAACCCCGCAAGGGGAAGTGTACCACCGCCAAATGCTGGGGGCATATAAGCTGTTGGCGATTTTAAAAGAACGCCTTGGCAACGTGCTTTTTGAAACTTGTTCGGGCGGCGGCGGCCGTTTCGATTTGGGTATGCTTTACTACTCGCCGCAGATTTGGACAAGCGATAACACCGACCCTTATGCCCGTGTGTTTATTCAAAACGGAACGAGCTACGCCTACCCCGTGTCCGCGATCAGTTGTCATTTTACCCGCGGCGACTGCACGACGGGGCGTACTTCTTCGTATGATTTCAGATACCGCGTGGCGGCGTTCGGTTCGTACGGGTACGAGTTGGATTTGAGCGAATACAGCGCGGAGGATAAGGCGGCGTTTAAGGGGTATTCGGAAAGCTACCGCAAAGACGAGGATTTGAATTTGTCGGGGGATCTCTACCGTTTGATATCGCCCGAAACGAACCTCTTTTACGCATATATGAAGGTGTCGAAGGATAAAAACAAGGCGCAGCTTACATTCTTGGAGTTGAACGCCTCAGGCTTTATTGAAAGTACGACCCTTCGTTTGAAGGGATTAGACCCCGAAAAAGCGTACAAAAATGCGGAAACGGGCGAAGTGCTGTACGGCGCGACGCTGATGAACGTAGGCATTCGTATCAACGATTTGTATAGAAAGAAACGCGAGGACGGATACACGGTTACCTTCTACGCGGTATAAGAGGCTGAGAGTATGAATTTGCACAATATCTATCATTACGGTCAGTTGTTTTGTTTCAGCGGTTTAGAGGGCGAAACCTCGCGCAACGACGATTTCGTGGGAATGCTGATGGACGGACCCGTCACGATTCGATTTCATTTTGAAACGACCGTGACTTTGCGTATTCCCCTTGATGAAAATACGCCGTTTGAGGCGGTGACGGGGGATATTTTGGACGGTAAGGGTTGCTTTATGGCGTTTGTCGACCGCAATACGATCGTCGGAAAAACGGCGCAAAAACCGATTGTATACACCGAAAAAGAAAGTAAGCGGACCAAGACGGGGGATACGGAACGTATCGAAACGGATTTCGGCGTGTTCTATCTGACGGCGGAAGAAAAGGAAGGCGCGTATTATTTCAGCTTTTCTTATAAAGTCAAATCGCCCGTTTGGACGGACGGGGAATTAGCCGAATTGAAACGGAAACGTTACGCATATTTTGAAAATTTGCCTGCGTGCAAGGACGCGCGGTTTGAAAAGCTGTATTACAAGTGCCTTTCCATTCAAAAAGAGAACGTATACGCGCCCGAAGGGAAAATTGCTTACCGTTGGACGACTCCCGATCGTGTACCGCACCGCTTTATGTGGCTTTGGGATTCGGCATTCCACGCGATGGCGTTTGCAGAATATAACGTGGAAATGGCAAAGGACGCGATCCGCGCCGTTTTGAGTTTGGAATACGAGGACGGGTTCATCGCGCACATGATGAGCGCGGACGGAGGCTTTTCCAACTTGACGCAACCGCCTGTACTGTCGTGGGGAGTTTGGAACGTTTATCAAAAGGATAAAGATAAGGAATTTTTGCGTGAATGCGTACCTGCCCTGCGCAAATTCCTACTTTGGACAATGAAAAACCGCGACAAAAACGGCAACGGATTGTTGGAATGGTTCACCGAACCCGATTACACGGAGTGTAAATGCGGGGAATCGGGCTTGGATAATTCTCCGAGGTTTGATTTTGACAACGATTTGGACGCGATTGATTTTTCCACCTATCTTTGCAACGATACGAAGTATTTGGCTTGGATATACCGTGAACTTGGCGACAAGGAAAACGAGGAATATTTTACTGCAGTACATGAAAGCATGAAAGGAAAAATCAATACGTTGCTTTGGAGTGACGAGGACGGATTGTATTACGATAGACTGTTTGACGGGAAATTGACGCGCGTTGCGTCTTCATCCTCTTTCCTGCCGATGTTTGCGGGAATATGCACGCAAGCGCAAGCGGATAAGATGGTGAAGGTTCTGTTGGACGAAAGTAAGTTTTGGACGGAAATGCCCGTGCCTTCCATGCCCAAGGACAGCGAATTTTACGACGTGGATATGTGGCGCGGATGCTCGTGGCTGAATATTAACTATTTCCTGATTTTGGGTTTGGAAACATACGGCTATGGGGAAATCGCGGCGCAACTTCGCGAACGGACTTTGAACGCGGTCAACGGCTGGTATGAAAAGACGGGGAATATTTTCGAGTTTTACGACGCGGACAACGTGATTTGTCCTTTCCGTTTAAAGAGAAAGGGCGAACAGCCTGAAAAACCCGATTATCGCGTGCACGTGCATTCGATTACCGATTATAACTGGTCGGCGTGCTTTACGATGCTATTGATACAAAAATAAAAGTAAAAAAATAAAGGCGAGCTTTAAAAGCTCGCCTTTTATAATCGATCATTTTTCCTTGATCATGCTTACGCACAGCGCGTCGTTATCCTTTAAGAAGTTGAAATACAAACCGTCCTGTTTCAACGCTTGACCGCATACCTGCCTGCCGTCTACCAAATAGGAAGCAGTCGTGTCCACGATGGGATAAACCTCGACGTCTTTTGCATAGACCAGCTTTGTGAAAAGCTGTATCTCGATGCGGGAAAGCTCGGCGTCAGCGTACTGTATAGCGATCACGGACGGCGTATCGATCAAGATACGCGCCGTTGCGGATGCATAAAATTCCCGATCGCTTTTATACTTTTCCAAAAATTCTTTCCACGATTTTTTATATTTTTCGGGCAAAGCCGCGACGTCGCAGGAAAAGCCTACGGGCCCGCCCGTCATAAACGCTTTCGTATATCCGTCCGAAACGGCAACGATATGATCCCAAGTAGCGTTGTTACAGCTCACCATAAGACCTTGGCATTTGTCGGGGTTATATGCGGGAAAACCCTCCATATACTTCTGCACGTTCCAACGCTCAATGCACGCGGTCGGCAGACGTTTTAAGGTATTTTTGACGATGGTAAGTCCCTCGTAAGGTCCTTGATTGTCCGTGAACCAAAAACTGTCCGTATACGTTGCCTGCCCCAGCTCCATACGGAACCCGCCGCCGGCGCAGTTGCAAATGTATAACTCGGGGAAACGCGCTTTCAAGTCTTCGATGAAACGCTTATGTCCCTGCATATACCGATAAAACGCGCTATTGTGGGGATCGTGCGGTATAAAGGCGTTGAGATCGAATTTTACGTAGCCGAGCGCATACTGTTTAATTTGTGCGCTGATTACGTCCAAAATATAGTTTCTCGCGTCCTCATTTGCAAAATCCAAAAGAGCCCCAGCCGGATCACCCTGCATATAAAATTGCGGGTTTTTCGCAAATGCCTCGCTGGTCAAACTTGCGCGTTCCGGCTCGAACCAAAGCCCGAACTGCATACCTTTTGCCCGTACGTGATCGGAAAGTTCCTTTAATCTTCCTTTCGTACCGCGCGTAGGATTTTCCACCCAATCGCCGACGCTCAGCAACCAGTTTTCACCCGTACCGAACCAGCCCGCGTCTACAACGAATACCTCAAAACCCAACTCCGCCGCGGCATCCGCCTGCTTTTTTAATTCGTCCACGTCCACCCATTCGAAGGTGTGCAACCAAGAATTGTAAACGATCGGCGTACGTTTTCTTGGATACAAACGGTTAAAAACGGTATGTATTTTGTATGCGTCCAAGTCCGTTTTATTTTCCGCTTGATAGAAAAATACTTCGGGAAGGTCAATTTGCTCGTCCGCTTGCACCGTAAGACACAGTCCGTCCCGCTCCATACCTGTTTCCACCAAAACGATTTCTCGTTTATCCAAAGGATACTTGCAAACTTTCATCTCCCATTGACAGTTCGCAAGTAGATGGAATACGACGTTTTTACCCGTGTATACGTTGTGCAACCCGAGTAGGGGCGTCCCGCCGTTGCACATACGTATTCCGCCCGCGCTTACGGCGACCTGCGTCGTTAAACGCTGCCATTCTCCCGAGCTTTCGTGTTGCCACCCATTGTACTGCGTGTACACTTCGTATTCGTTACCGCTCAACGTAAAACGGCTGAAAAGGGAATATATTTCGATCGGCTTTCCCGAAAGATTTTGCAAACGGTCCTTGCGCTGTATCACGCCGTTTTCGTGCTCCGTCCATTCGGAAACGAGCCTTACCGACGCCGTTTCATACGAAAACACGGTAACGTTTTCTTTTTTCTCGCGAGTATATTCCGCCTCGCTGTCGATCCTGCCAAAACTGCCGCAAACGGAAAATAAGCCCGAAACTCCGAGGATACGTTCCGCGTTGAAATAGCGCTCGATATTCATAAATTACCTCCTAAAAAGCAAATAAAAAGGTTGCGATAAACGCGCCGACTACGGATAGCCATTCTTTTTTGGATATTTTTTCCTTAAATATAAAAGCGGATACGATTGCGGAAAGCACGATTGTGCCGCCTGAAACGATCGGAAACTGTACGGAGGCAGGAATATGCGAAGTTGCTGTAAAGGAAAGAAAATTCCCTGTATACGCCGCCAATCCGATCGCCGCAACCGTAAGAAGGGTGCGCCAACCAAGGATTTTTTTTAACTGTGCACATTTTTCTTTTCTTTGACCTGTAAGCAGTATCACGCAGAGCAATAGGGCACTGAACAAAGCGGTCAGCAGGCAATACAGCGCGGTAAAGCTGACCGTATCGACTGCGGCGGCGTTGAGCTGGTGCGCTTTTGCCACTACGCCCGTCATTCCGTTTACAAAAAATATCACCAAACACAAAACAAAAAACAGCGTTTTGTTTTTTCCGTCCGATCGCTCAGTGTTCGATCTGGGTTGGGCGTTTTGAATATACGCCTGCATAACGATACACGCCGTTAAAAGTACGCATCCCAAGATTTTCCCCGTCGATACGCTTTCGTGTAAAAAAACGATGCCGTAAAAGAATGGAACGAGCATACCGCCCAGCATCATAAACGTGCTGTACACGGCAAGACTTCCCAGCGAAAGTACTTTGATACCGACTATGTAATAGGGTAACATCAAGCCTGCCATCACGGTTGCCCAGGTCAGGGAATGTACGCTGAAACGTATTTGAAATTTTCCGATGCAAAGAAAAAGAGCCGCACCTACCAACGCCATAACGATCAGCATGGCAAGCGAAGTGACCGTCGTTTGCTTTGCCGAGCGTTCGTACAGTTTCGTAAAGGCAAATTGCGCCGAAAAGCATACGACGGAAAGAACGATCAGTACGTAATAAATCATAACATAACCTTTTATCATTTTGTCGGTATTATAACACGTGGATTTACCTTTTTATAGTGCTTTTTTACCCTAAAAACAGGATTTTCTTCCCGATATAAAAATTTATTGACTTTTTTTCGGCGTTATTTTATAATAAATGCATGAATTATATTTTTAACGAAGAAAAAATAACGGCGCTGTTAACCGATTTTTACACAAGTACGGGGATTGCCGTTACGTTGTACGACGCGTCTATGCGGCGGGTAGCCACTTCGCCCATTTATTCGAAGTTTTGTGCTTGTTTGCAAGCGGAGGAGCGCACGCGCGCGTTCTGCCGTTTATCCGACCAAGAGCATATGCGCACGGTGGGAAAAACGGGAGAGAGCGTTTTATATTCGTGTCATGCGGGTGTCATGGAAATGATTTCGCCCATTTTTTACGAAAACACGCTAATCGCGTATATGCAGATGGGGCAATTCCGCGACGCGGAAAACGTATATTCCTCGAAAGAAACAGCCGAAAGAGTATTCCGTGAGAACGGATTGTTGGACGGCTGTGTCGAACTTTTCGAGCGTTTGCCCGTTGTAGCCGAAAATAAGCGAAATGCTTTGGTGAATATGATGGAGGTAATCGTCAAATCTTTTTGGGTAGACGGGTTGATCTATTCCAAACGCAGTATGTTATCGGTAAAGATTGACCGCTATATCGACGAACATTTACAAGAAAAGATTTGTCTGCAAACATTATGCGATGCTTTTTATCTTTCCAAAAACGCGCTGTACCGTTTATTCAGGGTAGAATTTTCTTCGACCGTAAACGAATACGTATTGAAAAAACGCATGGCGCGCGCCAAGGAACTGTTGACGAAAAATAAAGAGTTGGACGTTGCGCAAGTATCGACGCTGTGCGGTTTTTTCGATTATAATTATTTTATCCGAGCCTTTCGGAAATTTCACGGGATTACGCCGTATCAATTTAAAAAATCGAGCGATTGATCGCTCGATTTTTTTGGAGCAGTCGTAAGGAGTAAGGCGACGGAATAGTGAGAAACGAGCGTCCAGGAATTGCGCCTTTAGCGGCGCGCCCCGCCAAACGATTATCAATCGTTTGTTTTGCCTGACAGGTTTATCCTTATCCTAACGCCGTAAGGCAAAATGCTCACTCCCGTTCGCAGCTCTCACCCTCAATTCCTGTCGAATGTCCATAGCATACCAAACAAAAAAGCACCCACAAGGGGTGCTTATTTGTTTGGTGCCGATGAAGGTAACAAATCCGAACCTTTTTATCGCCCCGAATCATCTAAAAGTCATCGTTTCCTTATCCGACTAAACACCGAACTATGCTCCCGTTTGCTTGGGCTTATGTCCTTGCGAACGGGGCTTTTATTATTTTACCATATTTATATTATAAAATCAATCAAAAAACACTTGGAGGAAAACAAAATGAAAACTACTGAAAACGAAAGAAAAAATGCGCATTACGTTATTATTCAAAGCGTGATTATCGGTGAAGATGAATACGTTTTGGGAAAACACGAAACGGAAGAAAAATACGTTACGTGGAATTACGCAAACGGCGCGTATTATTACGGGCATTATATCGACGATTACGCTACGGCAAAAATCGACCTTTATACCCGTTGTATCAACGAAATGGATTATCTCAAAGGTAAATTTGAAAACCATATTGCCTATTGGGAAAAGGAGCGAAACAATGAAAAGAAATAATCGCTACGGCTACAAGATCGGCTACCGTGAAAACGGTAGCCT
>JAFUIT010000040.1 GCA_017468345.1 Clostridia bacterium | reverse complement strand
GGGCAGGTATGCGTTGAACGCATACCTGCCCTTTCTATTTACATATTATGCGATGGAAGGCTCAGCTGAAAAGTGCATATTATCAAGATAGAAAACCGTATCGTTTTCATGATCGCCGTTTGCACACGAGAAGAGGATTGCCATTCGATCGATCGACGTGAAGAATTCACTTTCAAGCAACATGGTGAAATTTGCGGTAATACGTACCCAACCGTCATCTAACACTTCTTTAAAGAAACCCGTAATACCCGCGTCGCTGTTGTTGGGGTCGGTGTTGAAGGAGAACTGGGACGAGCGATTGCCGTTTTTGTCCAACAAAATAATGGAGGAGGTGAAGTCCCCGTTATCCACTTTTACGTCGAAATAGAAGCCCAAATGGGAGAATGTGACGGGTTTATTATACAGCTCGACAAGGTTAAGAGTAACCGCCGTCCAAACCCATTTACCGCCGTCGCCGTTTGCATCCTGCGAGCTGTCGTACCAGTCGTCCGCGTCGGCTTCGTTAAACGAGCCCTTCAACGCGGAAGTACTGTCTTGGGAAACGACTTCGCTTTGTACTTCAAGCTTCGAATGTACCATCCATTGATCGATAATTTCGGTGGAAATGTATTCCGTCGTCGATAAATCTTCGGGGTGGAGCATACCGCAATTATAGCATTCACGACCGTTTAAGCCATTCATAAAGATATGGGTATATTTTGCAATCTCTTTCGTAACGGTTTTTTCGCAATATATACAAACACCCTCTTGAAGACCAACCGTCGCACAAGAAGCGGAGGTCACGACCGACCAATCGTACCAATGGAAACAAATGTCTTCAGGCTTTACCGTCAATCCGCTCATTTTTGCGCAAAGGGAAAGAATGTCGGCAAGGCTTTCTTTCTTATCGGCTTCCATGTCTCCAGGCAGGAAATCTACGACGGCGTCGCCTTCTCTGCCGTAAGCATCCAAGACGGTGTTCCAAAGGGCTTCCACGTCGGGAATTTCGCCGTACAGGTTCATGTACGCCAAGACGCCGCCGACTACGCCCGAAAGCTCGTTTGCGTGCAGTACGCTGTCAGGGTAATTGAGGTTGCTGTCGGTAAATCCGTGGTCGGATTTCAAGGTTTTGATCGCCTGACGCCAGTTAAGCAAATCCAAGCCGTACTGTTTTGCCGCAACAAGCCCGAAAGTGCTTTCGTTTTCCGCAGGGAAAACTTTTACTTCGGTAGAGGTGCTGTGTTTGTAAAGTTCGGTTAAAAATACGCCCAAATTTAACGCGTCGTCAAGGCTGTAAACGTCTTGAATGAAAATGACGTCGGGTCTATTTGCTTGCAACATATAAGCAGGGTCGACAAACGCGTCCTGATGCTGATCCGCGATCGTTCCGTTCGGCGTCCAAACGTAATTGATCGTTGCGCTTGCACCGTTTGCCTCACAAATTTTTTGCAGCCAGTAAGCGGATTGAGAAAATTCGATAAAGCTGTTGCCGGCAAAGGTGACGGTGATTTCGTCGTCCTTGTTGTAATATCCGTTGGGATTATATACCGTAGGGGAAGCCCAGCTTATCGTGGAATTTTCCAACTTCATATTGTCGAGATAGAACACGGTATCGTTTTCATGATCGCCGTACGCGCACGAGAAAATGATGACGAGGCGGTCGATATCCGTGATATTTTCTTCCGCATACAAAATCGAGAAATCCGCCGTGATACGCACCCAACCGTCCGTCAACACGGTCTTGCTGTATCCTGCATAACCGGATGCGCCGGGGTTTTCGGGATTTGTGTTGAAGGGGAGTTGCGTCGACTTCGTACCGTCCTCCGAAAGTAGGATAATGGAAGAAGTTTCGTCGCCGTTTTCCACCTTTACGTCAAAGGTAAGGGCTTTTCCGGTAAGGTTTGCGTTCTTTCCGTAAAGAATATCGAAATCAAGACAAGCCGACGTCCAAACCCACTTTCCGCCGTCGCCGTTGGGGGCTTGCGGGCTGTCGTACCACTCGTCCGCGTCGTCCTCATTGAACGAGCCTCTCAATGCCGAAGTACTGTCTTTGGAAACGATTTCGTCCTGCAAAACGAGGTCCGATTGCATCATCCACTGGGCAACAATCTCCGAGGAGAGGTATTCCAAGGTCGCCAAATCGTTGGGATCGGGATCTATTTCAGGTTCGGGAGGGGTTACGGTGTTGACTTTTACGTCGTCAAATTCCAGATTATCCAAGTAGAATACGCTGTCGTTTTCATAATCGCCGTATGCGTTGGAAAGGATCAGGTAAACTTTTTCCACTTCCGACAAATCATCGTTGGGGAAAACGAGGTCGAAAGAGGCAGTCATACGAACCCAGCCGTCATTTAAAACGGATTTTCTGTAACCGATAGAGGCGGACGTGTAGGAGCTTTCGGGATCGTTGTCGAAAGGAATTTGCGTCGGGCGGTTGCCGTCCGTATAGAGGAGGGTCAAAGAAGAAGTGGTGTCGCAGTTGACCGTTTTCAAGTCAAAGTACATATATGCGTCGCTGAGGTCTACGCTATTTCCGTACAGCTCCGTAAGGTCGATGGTGACGACCGTCCAAACCCACTTTCCGCCGTCCCCATTGGGGTCTTGCGAGCTGTCGTACCAGTCGTCCGCGGTGGATAACCCGAACTTACCGCGCAAAGCGGAGGTGCTGTTTCGGGATACGACTTTGTTTTGCAAAACGATTTCGGAAAGGGTGTTCCAGTCTGCGATGATGGAAGTCGTTACGTTTTCGGTGGTAGCAAGGTCGCCTGCGTCAGGCGTCGCTTCGCTCAAATCTTCCACAATATGCATATTGTCCAGCCAGAAGGTACATTTTTCGCTTTGGCCGTCGCTGACAACGGTGAAAAGAAGTCCCACGAAAGGATCGTACGAGGTAATATTTTCCAAAACGCCGCAATTTATCTCGCAACGGTACCAGCCGTTGTCTAATTTGCGGAATGCAAACCCATCGGAGTTATACGCGCTCGTGAAATAGAAGATATGCTCATTCACCATACCCTGCAAATTCATAAAGGAAACACCGATCATTTGCGTACAGTGTTGCAATTTTAAATCAAAGGAAAGGGTGGAATTTTCCAAAGAAACGGGCTCGTCGTTGTCCGAAATATCAAACAGCGCGTAGGACGCGAAAATGCCGTCGTCGGATACTTCCTCGCCTACGATTGCATCCGTACCTACCGCCATAAAGTCCGTTTGCATGGCGGAGGTAGAACCGAGGGAAAGGGTAGCGCTTTGCTGTGTATGAATAGGAGTTGCGATGATACCGTCGCCGCCCATTTCCTCAATGGGAACGGGAACGAGATAATTGACGTGCGCCAAATCCCCGTCTTCTGCCGCCGCCTTGGTGTGGCAAGCGGAACATTCGCCTTTTTCATAGGTATGTCCTGTGGGCGCAAGCGTGACCGTCTTTTCAAAATTACACTTGGAGCAAGTCGCTTTTTGCGTCACGGGCTCGTCGCATTTGGTTTTCACGCCGTCCTCGTAGGTATAGCTGTGGAAACAAACCTCATCGGGGTTCAAGCCTTGAAGTTCCGCACATACGCGTACGATCGTCGTTAAAGAAGTTTGCTTATTGACGTTCAACGTGCCGGGGAGGAAGGATTTTACCTCGTTGCCTTGCCTGCCGCGCGCGTTTAAAATATCATCCCAAAGGGCGGGGGTATCCGGGATTTCGCCGTATAAACTCATATACGCCAAAACGCCTCCCGCTACGCCCGAAAGCTCGTTCGCGTGTTTTACGTCGTCCAGGTAATTGAGGTTTCTATCGGTAAAACCGTAATCGGTTTTCAAGGTTTTGATCGTCTCACGCCAGTTGACAACCTCTAAATCGTGCGTCTTGGCGGCGTTGATCCCGTCGTCCGTTTCATTTTCCGCAGGGAAAACTTTTACTTCGGTGTCGGGGCTGACTTCCTGCAATTTTTCAAGGAAAGTCCCCAAATTGCGCGCGTCGTCGGCGCTGTAAAAATCCTGAATAAAGATGACGTCGGGCTTTTCGTCCTCCATCATATAAGCGGGATCGACAAAGGCGTCGTCGTACTGGTCTTGGATACTGCCGCCCGGCGTCCAAACGTAGTCGACCGTCGCCGTTGCGCCGTTTGCAAGGCAAATGCTTTCCAGCCAGTAAGCGGACGCGGAAAATTCGATAAAGCTGTTGCCCGCGAAAATCACGGACAAGCTTTCGTTCTTTTTATAATATGTATTCGTTTCTTCGGGCGGATCTTCGGGTAAAGTTGTATCGGAAGACGCGGAAGAACTGCTCTCCGAATCCTTTTTCCCGAAAATCTTTTCGCAAGCGGTAAAAGTGCTGACGCCAAACGCAAGCAAAAGGCTTAAAAGCACCGCGGTAAAAGTTTTTCTTTTCATCATTTTTTCCTCCCGTTTAACAGGTTTTTTTCGGTCAAATTGCGTTGCTTATCAAAATAGACTGTTTTTTCAAAAAAAGGAAAGTTATGCAACTATATCCATTATAACACACTTATATAGAGGTTGTCAATATGGGGGGGGGGGGGGGTACTTTTTTAGCAAATTTTTAAAAAATTTTGAAAAATTTTTCAAGGCGTTGAAAACGCCTGAAAAGCCTTTGCGTTTTTCGCGTCGGTATGTTATAATAATAGGCGTGGGCGCGCCCGCAATATTCCATTACGAAAGAAACGGCTATGAAATATTTATTTTTCGACATCGAATGCTCGGTAGTTTCCAAAAATGCGGCGAAAATTTGCGCGTTCGGGTACTGCCTGACGGATGAAAAATTTAATATTTTGGAAAAAGAGGACCTTCTCATCAATCCGCAGGGCGGCTTTCATTTGACCGACCGAAAGGGGACGCAGGGCCTCGTTTTGCCGTACGAATACGCAGGATTTAAAAATTATCCCACCTTTTTACAGCGTGCGGAAAAAATTTACGCGCTTTTGCAGGATAAGGACACGCTCGTAGCAGGGCATGCGACCATGAACGACGTGAAATATCTCAATTTGGAAAGCAAACGCTTTCACTTGCCCTCGTTTTGCTTTGATTTCGCCGATACGCAGTTTTTGTATATGAACCGCGTGGGGGAATTTTCCCGTCAGTTCGGTTTGGGTGTGATCGCGGAACAGCTGGGCGTAGAGTTCGTGGCGCACCGCGCTGTTGACGACGCGTATGCGACCATGCGTATCGCGGAGGCTATGTGCCGTGCGGAAGGGGAGGGAACGACCCTTTGCGATCTATTGAAAAAGTACGGGATCAAGCTGGGACGGATAGAAAATTATGAAATATCCACCACCAGTTCC
>JAFUIT010000039.1 GCA_017468345.1 Clostridia bacterium | reverse complement strand
TTTGCTGACCGTGAAAAGAGAAAACGCGCGAAAGAAGGGTTGCTGAAAAACACTTCGGTATGCTTTTCGCACCCGTTGGAGTTGGAATTGCCCTTATCGAAAAAATTGTTGGCGGCGGCGTTTGCGCAAGGGGCGTTTTTTACCTCGCACGCGGAAGAATGCGATATGTACGTTTGCTTTGAGGGCGAGGGCGGACAGCGCCTGAAATCGGTGAAAGGCAAAGTGCTGACAACGGACGAATTTTCCGCCTATTTGGGCGTTTGATAAGAGGGGATTATGGTAAAATTACCCGAAAAATTTATAGAAAATATGAAAAAACAGCTTCCCGAAACCGAATGGGAGGCGTTTTTCGCCATTTACGAGAAAAAGCCTTTTAAAGGCGTGCGTTTGAACCCGTTAAAGGGGGGCATGGACGAGTTGAACTCCCTTTTGCCCTTTTTAGGCGAACGGGTGGAATGGGAGGAAAACGGCTTTTATACCGAGGAGGAAAAAGTGGGGCATTCCCCTTTTCATGCGGCGGGGATTTTTTACTCGCAAGAACCGTCCGCTATGTGTGCCGCGCCGCTTTTGGAGGTAAAGGCAGGGGAACGGGTTTTGGACCTTTGTTCCGCGCCCGGCGGAAAGGGAACGCAGCTTGCTTGTAAAATGGACGGCAAGGGCGTGATCGTTTTAAACGAACCGATCGGCTCGCGCGCGAAGATTTTGTCCCAAAACGTGGAGCGCATGGGCATTAAAAATGCGGTGGTCACAAGCGAACTGCCTGAAAATTTGTCCGCAAAATTTGCGGGATATTTTGATAAAATTTTGGTAGACGCGCCCTGTTCGGGGGAGGGAATGTTCCGTAAAAATGCGGAGGAGGCGCTGTCCGAATGGAGCGAAGAAAACGTCACAATGTGCGCCGAACGGCAAAGCCGTATCTTGAATGAAGCAACGAAAATGTTGCGCGAAGGGGGACGTTTGGTGTATTCCACTTGTACCTTTGCAACTGAAGAAGACGAGGGGCAGGTGCGCGATTATTTACAAAAACACCCTGAAATGCGCCTTGTTTTTCAGGAGAAACTGTATCCGCATAAGGTGGACGGGGAAGGGCACTTTGCGGCGCTGTTTGAAAAGACGGCAAAGACGGGTGAATTTGATACCCGCATAAAGGAATGCAAGCCGTGGTGCAGTCGTGAGGCGGAAAAAGCATATCGCGATTTCGAGAAAAAGTTTTTCAAAGAAAAATTTGCCGCGCGGTTGTACGAGGCGAACGGGATTTTATACGAATTGCCCGAAGGGGTGTTCGAGTGGAAAGGAATACAAGTTTTGCGCGTGGGCGTGCGCTTGGGCGAAGTGAAAAACGGCAGGTTCGAGCCTTCTCATTCGCTTGCCTTGTGTGTAAAAAAAGCCGAATGTCAAAATGTTGTCGACCTTGAAACGGAGGACGCGCGTTTGGAAAAATACCTGCGCGGCGACACCGTCGAGGCAGAAGAAACAGACAACGGTTGGTGCGTTGTTTGCGTACATGGGTATCCTTTGGGGCTTGGAAAGGCGGTCAACGGTACGGTCAAAAACCATTACCCGAAAGGCTTGAGAAAATTTTAATCAATAAGGAAGGGAAACCCCTTCCTTATTATATTATATAGAGGATAAAGGAAGACAAAAAAACACCCTGCCAAACGGTAGGGTGTTTTTCTATGCTTTCAATTAGTCGTTGTAAGGACTGTCTTCGTCAACGGTTTTTTCCGCTTTCTTGGGAGCCGCCGTTTTCTTGGTCTTGGGTTTACGAACTCTCGTGCCGTGTTTCTTGCGAAGGTTCGCTACGACCTTACGGATCACAATGCTGAGCACTACCAAAACAAGTACGCCTGCAACTGCGATCGAGCTTGCGAGAAGCCATACGTTTACGCCTTCTTCATCTTCTTCGTCTTCCGTGCTGTCGTCCGTCGTCGTATCGTCCGTCGTCGTCTTTGCCGCTACTTCCTGATCGAACAAGGAGTAATCCGCGAAGATGTTGTAAAGAGTACCGTTGCTGTTCTTATACGAGAGGTAAGCAACGTCAGCCGTCGACGACGAATATTTCGTCTTGATGTTGTCTTCGTAAGCGTTACCGCTCTTGTCAGCGTCGAGGTCAGCGTCGTATCTTACGTGCTGATTGGTGTCGTAGTAGGAGAACACGCCTTCAAACGATTTCACGCCTTCGAGATCCTTGTAATCGTCGATCAACGCGAAGTTGTCTTGCGCCGTGCCGGGGTTGTTGGTATCGAACGCAACGTAACCTGCGGTGTTGACGGTGGAACCGTTTCTTGTACCGCTCCAAACTTCCAAACGGTAGTTCTTTGCCGTAACGCCCTTATGGATATAGAAGGTCACGGTTGCCCATTCGCCGTTCGTATCGATGTTTTCAAGCTTCAATTCCTGCGTAGCTTCGGGAAGATAGCGCGCTTCCAAAGGATTTGTGCTGCCGTCCGTCATCTTGGTAACGCTTGCAAGATCGACGACTTTTACGCCGCCTTCCTTTTCGGTGTAGTAGTTGTTGTCGCTGTGCTTATAGAACACTTCGCGGTTCCAAGTATAATCGTAATAATCGTGGCTTGCGCTGTTGTCTGCCGCATAGAGGACGCCGTCGATTTCGGTATAAGCGGAGAGGTTTGCGAAATATTCGTCTTTTACTGCGCCCAGTTTTTCATAACCGTCCCAGTTTTTGTTGGCTTTATACAAACCGTTCTTCTGCAACTTGAACGCAACGAAAGTGCTGTTCTTGGAAGGATCGCCCGTGCATACGTTGCCGTCTTCATCATACCAGTAGGTAAGGGATCTGGAGATGGAGAGTACCGTTTGACGGGTGCTGTCTTCCATATCCATAAGATAGATAGAAGCCTTCGCGCCTGCCGTCGTCTTTACACGGAGGGAAACCGCCGTGTAATCGCTGGAAAGCGAAGTGGACGAACCGATATAGCCGTACGATCTATTGCTGAGCCCGCCATTCCAAATCACGAGGGGCTGCGTAGCGTCGCCGAAGTGATAATTCCAAACGTCTGCCGCCGTTGCTGCGCCGGACGTGGAAACGAGGTCTTGCAACCAAGCTTCGCCTGCGCTTGCGGTCATAACGTCCGCAAAGTTTTCTCTATTCAACAACCCTGCGTTTGCATAGGTGTTGTACGAACGTTTTTCTTCCTTAGCTGCATCGTTGTCGGATGCCAAAGGCAAGGACACGCGGTAGTTGTCGTTGTATACGCCCTTGTAATTTTGGGTGATTGCCAAGCCCTTTTCCAAAGCGTCTTCAGGAACGCCTGCCGCCGTATCGAAACCGTTGTTACCGCTTGCTTTGTCTTCCTGTACGCCCAAAAGGGTTACTTTCTTCGCATACGTACCGGTCGCCGCCGTATCGTATTCGAGTTCGCTCATGTTCTTGCGTTGCGTGAATTTTGCAAACGCCGCAAAACCTTGCGCAAAACTGGTTTTCGCCGTCGAGGAAGTGATATCCGTAGGGCCGTAGTTGAACGTAAGGTAGAAGTCGAGGGGCGTCGTTACGGCAACGTCTTCGCCTCTTTCAAGGAAGAAGAATACCTGTTGCCAGCCGTCGTAAGCGTCTTCGTCGTCGCCCACTGTCACACCTTCGATAGAGGAGGTGTCGATGGAGGTGAAGGAAGTTTTATTCAACGCGTCCACAAGGGTAATGCCCGCGCCCGTGCCGCCGTTCAAATCGGACGTCTTCACGAAGAAGGAAACCGCCATGTTGTTGACGTTTGCGTCCATAGTGAACTTCATTACTTTTTCTGCGGTGTAAGCAGTACCGTTGGTGCTGAGGAACATCAAAATTTCACTGTCTTTTACGAAATCGGTATCCGCGAAGAAGTAGTCGTAAACGTAACCGAGGTATTCGTTGTTACCCTTTTCGCCTTGGATTTCCGCCTGGTTTTCATATACTTTTACAACGTCGGTGGAAGCGGCGTCGGGGTTCACGTTAGAACCGTCGCTCTCTACCGTTGCCGTACCCGTGATCGCGTCGTCCACGTCCACGGTTTCCCAAGCGTCGCCGTAGAAGTTCATTGCGAACTTATCCGCGGTGGATTTATAAGCGTCAACCGTCTTATCGATCTTTTCATCGTCAAGATCCGCCGCCGTTAAGCCGGTCGTTTTGGTGTCGTATTCGTTGTTGTCGATGATTTCGCACTGGATATCGTCGAAGAACGCATAACCGTTTACGTATTCCAGTTTATCGTTTTTCGTACCCTGACCAAGGCCCAGCACTACGGAGAACGTGGTGTCTGCATAGTACGAACCCTTGATATAGAAGGTGTACTGTTTCCAGTCGTCCGTTGCGATGTTCTTGACTTCGTAAGCGTCAAGGGATTTGCCGCCGACCGAATGGGTGATGCTGATATAAGCGCCTTTACCCACAGCGTCCTGCGTCGCTTCGTTGCCGGTTGCCGCCGACTTAAGATCCGCCGTCTTTACCCAAACGGAGAATGTAGCGGACGAGCCTGCGGGGATCGTTACGGAGGAGGAAGAAGTAAACTTCTGCGCCGTACCGATGGGCTTTTCTTTCGTGCTGGACGAAGTGTAATAATGGTTGTGCAACATGAGCACGTTCGAATCTTCCAACGATGCGTCGTGCTTGCCGGGGTTTGCAACCGTAGGGATATCTTCTTCGTCCACGTTGATCGATTCGTATGCTTCGAAATCGGTGGAGATGGACTTCCCGTCGTTTTCTTCTCTTGCTTTCCAAATATCATAGTAAGCAAGCTTGTCCTGCACCTTAAAGTTTGCCCAGTCTGCAACTGCCGTTGCGTCGGACATTTCTTTCAGTTGATCGTCGGTATATTTGCGATCCGTCAAATATTTCCAAGCGTCGTCGGAGGTATCGATGACGCCGCTTTTCGACGTCGAGCTGTCAGCCGAACCCGAGGAGTTTGAGTTTACGGAACGGCTCCAACCGGTCACGGACGTAGCGATGACGGTCTTCGAGGACAACGTCGTGAAATCGAAGTTCGCATTTTTGATAAGGCCGTCGTCCGTACGGGTTTCTTCCTCGGTTTCCGTGGAAGAAGTGGACGAAGACGAGGACGAATCCTCACCGTCCGCGCAGGATGCAAACAATGCGCCTGCGGAAGACAGCATCATTACCGATAAGAGGAATGCAAGAAACTTGCTCTTGCGGGTGTTGTTCGTTGTTTTCATGTAACCACCTTTGGTTTATTTGATTTTCTAATGTTGACGGCAGCTCGCTTTCGTTGGAACCTACCGTAAAACGGTAAAGTCCCACCATTCGCAATACTACACCCTATTATTTTAATACAAAATCAAGCCGTTGGCAAGCGTTTACGGTGTCAAAACGGAGAAAAAGTTTGATAATTTTGAAAAAATTACCCAATATATAATGTATATAGGAGAATTTATGGAGCAAAACGCGGTAAAAAATGGACAAAGAGTGTTATGCGGAACGGCGGTAGGCGCGGCGAACAGTTTATTTGGCGGCGGGGGCGGTATGATCGCCGTACCTTTATTGCAAAAGACGGGGCTGGACGAAAAAAGGGCGCACGCGACGGCGATTTTGTTGATATTGCCCGTTTCCTTACTGTCTTTTATCTTATACGTTTGGCAGGGATTTTACGACCCGTCCGTTTTGATACCGACGGCGATAGGGGTAACGGCAGGCGGTTTTTTGGGCGCGCAGCTTTTGGGAAAATTGCCTGTGAAAACGGTGAATTTGGTATTCGCGGCGCTGCAAGCCGCGGCGGGGGTATTTTTACTGTTATGAGTTTTTACTTGTATTTGATGTTGGGTTTTATCGGCGGCATTCCTGCGGGAATGGGCATGGGCGGCGGCACGGTCACGATTCCGCTTTTGGTGCTCGTTGGCGGCGTGGAGCAAAAAATAGCTCAATGCGCCAACCTCTTTTCCTTTTTACCCATGAGCGTAGGCGCGTTGAAAACGCACGCGGAGAACGGATTGTTGGAAACGCAGGGGATATGGTGGATCGTTTTGCCTGCGCTGGCGCTGTCCGCTTTGGGGACTTGGGCGGCGGCGGTATTGCCGTCGCAGATATTGCGAAAGGGGTTCGGGATCTTTTTGATCGGGTTGGCGCTCGTCGGTTTTTCCCGCGTGTTGAAAAAGGGTTGACAAGCAAGGAAAGATATGCTAAAATACGCGTATTATGAAGAAATATAAGTGTATTTTATTTGATTTGGACGG
>JAFUIT010000038.1 GCA_017468345.1 Clostridia bacterium | reverse complement strand
TTTTTATCCCCTTCTTTTACAAGCTTGTCCGCGTCCAAAAACGCAAGACGGAAACGCTCCGCTTCGCGCAGGTACAGTTTTTGATCCTGCTCGGTATAATCGCTGCTGCCCGGACAAGTCCACCCGCGCGACCCGACAATGACGTACCGCCCGATTTTGACTGCGTCCGTTTGCAGGAAAATAAAACTGTCGTTGGGTGCGGAATCCCGCAGTTTCGTAATCCCGTTCCACCAGTAATCGTGGTTACCGCGGATAAATACTTTTTTCCCCGGCAAATCGGCAAGCGATCTCAAATCGACAAGCGCGTCGGACATTTTCATCGCCCAACTGATATCCCCCGATATCAAAACGACGTCGTCCGCTTGCACTTTCGCAAGCCAGTCGGATTTAATTTTCTCGAAATGTCCTTCCCAACCCGTTCCAAACACGTCCATCGGCTTGTCCGAAGTCGCGGAAAGGTGCAAATCGCTGATCGCGTAAATATTCATGGTGTTATTATAGCATTTTATAAGGCAAAAAGCAAGGCTTTCGGGGATATTTTCCATACAAAAAACGACGGTTGCCCGTCGTTTTCCGTTTCTACCCGTTCTAAAGAACGGAGTTTAATTACAATCCTTGCAACAGCCCTTCCCGCCCTGCGGATACAAAGGCAGTTCGAAAAAGCCCGCGCAAACCTCTTGCGAATATTCCTGTAAAGGCGGAATCATGCAATAGCCGTAGGACGGAACAAGCACTTCCACAGGCATCGCGATCTTAATGATCATCGTCACGCAAAGGCTGACGTTGAAGCCCTCCGCCTCCGCGTCATACGTGCCGTCGGGAGCGACTACGCTGACCAGCGCACGCACCGAAAACGGCATAATGGAGGGGGCAGGTACGTAAAGAAACGCGTCTACGGGCATGGAAACGGTCGCCGTTGCACTGCCGTCCACGCCGTTTGCGTCCGTGTATAAAACTTCCACGGGCACGGTGACGGTCGCTTGCACGCGCGCACACTGCTTGTCGGCTTGGCGTTCCACGGTAAGGTTGGTGACAGTCGCTTCTGCGGATACCGAACGCGCGCTGACGAACGTCAAAGGATATGTAGGATTGGCAGGCGTAAGGTCGGTCAAGGTCAAAGCATAATTTTCGATACGGGACTGCTTAATGCCTGCGTCAAAAATTTTCTCCACCTGAATACAAACCTTTTCCGTTAAGCCGTTTAAAGGATTCCCCGTGATCGAACCGGGGCATTTATCCGATTGAAAATTGGAAAAAAAGGACATAGTTACCTCCTGTTACGAATACTTCCTAAACCGCTTTCCCGCGCATTCGTCCGCCGATGGGAGAAGATCGGATTGACTCCCCCGCAAGGCGGCGAAAATTTCACGCGGCATATGCCGCGGCTTTCAGTTCTTTCGCATTATCGTTACTTAGTACATTGTATGCCCTTACCGCGTCAAATTGTGTTCACAAAATCACGCGCATACCGATATAAAACGCGTCCGTACCGTTTTTCAAGCGATAATTTTCCGCGCCTCCGCAAAGCAGTTCCTTCGTGTCCCCTTCGCGTACGGTATACGCGTTTCCACACTCGGACGGGATACGCAAAATCTGCCCCGCGCGCGGCGGTTTCGTCAGCCCGTTGATTTTTACAAGCAAATATTGCGACGTGGAAAAATAATCGGCGATATCGGCAAGCGTCTGTCCCGTTTTTACCTTATAATAACGTTGTCTTTCCGTTTTCAGCATACGTTAATATATGCGCCGACGCGCGATAAAATACACATAAACACACGCAAACGCATAAACGCGCACGTTCTATTTTGCAAAGCAGGCTCGTACAATAAAGTATGAAAAAATCAAACGCACAAAACAACGTAGCCGTCACCGCGTCCGTCGTCACGGGATTATCCGTCGCGGAACGGGGGCTTGGGTTTTTATACCGCATCTCCCTTTCGCGGCTGATCGGCGCGGAGGGGTTGGGACTGTACCAAGTTGCCCTTTCCCTTTTTTCCCTCTTTCTCACCATCGGCACAGGCGGAATCCCCATCACCGTTTCCCGTATGATTTCCAAAAGCAAAGCGGAAAACCGTCCCATGGACGAACGGAGCGCCGTATCGGCAGGGATCTTTCTTTCCTTGTTGCTCACCCTGCCCGTTTGTCTGCTGCTTATCCCCTTTGGGGATAAACTCGGTTTTCTCTTTACCGACGATCGCGCGTTCGGCGTCTTTCGCATTCTGTTGATTGGGCTTTGTTTTTCCTCGCTCTACGCCGTTTTCCGCGGCAGTTTTTGGGGGAATAAACAATTTTTACTCCCTTCCGTTCTTGAAATCGCGGAAGAATCGGTCATGGTCATCGTCGGCGTCCTTCTCCTGCAAAACGTATCCTCCGCCGCAACGGGCGCGGAAAAAGCGGCGTGGGCAGTGGTCATATCTTATCTTTTTTCCTTTACCGCCTCCTTCCTTTGTTTTTTGTTTAAAGGGGGTAAGTTTTCCAAACCCAAAAACCTGTTAAAACCACTGTTCAACGCGACCATGCCCATCACTTCCGTACGCGCAAGCAATTCGCTTGTCAACTCCGCCGTTGCGGTTTTATTGCCCGTTATGCTCGTCCGCGCGGGGCTGGAAAGCGGAGAAGCCATCACTTTGTTCGGCATCGTTTCAGGTATGGTCATGCCCGTTTTATTTATTCCATCGACTGTTATAGGCTCCCTTTCCCTTGTACTCGTACCCGAATTATCGGAAGACTTTTACCGTAAAAATTACGACCGATTAAAGAAGAATATCGAACGCGGTTTATCCTTTTCCTTTTTGCTTGCTTGCATTTTGATCCCCTTCTTTTTCGCTTTGGGAAAAGACCTCGGCATGCTTGCGTTTTCAAACGAAAAAGCAGGCGAAATCATCGCCGTCAGCGCGCCCATTTTATTGCCGATGAGTTTGACTATGATCACGACGAGTATGCTCAATTCGATGGGGTTTGAAAAACAAACCTTCCTTTTCTACTTCATCGGCGCGGCGGCGATGTTGCTGTGCATACTTCTCCTCCCCTCGGTCTGCGGTATATATGCATACGTGATCGGGCTTGGGGCAAGTTTTATCCTCACCGCCGTTTGCAACCTTATCTTCCTTTGGAAAAAATGCTCATTTTTACAAAAACGCGCAGGGCAGGTACGAGTTCATCGCATTACTTGTCCCCTGTTTTTCATTCTTCCGATTTCCTTATTCGGAAAAATCGCCGACGTCGTTTTCTCTATGTTCGCGGGCGAATTGCTGGCGCTTTTCCTTTCCGCGCTCGTCACAGCCGCATTGACTCTTGCCCTTTATCTTGCCACGGGCTTATTGAACGTAGAAACGCTGAAGAAAAACTTTCCGTTCCGTACTCGGCGCGCGAAAAAGTCATAAAAACAAAAAATGAGCGATTTTTGCGCTTTTTTTGCAAAAAATACCCCCGTTTTGCATATTTTTTTCCTTTCGTCCCTTGACATTATCCGTTAGAAAGAGTACAATAATAGCGTACGAAACAGTACAAAAACCAAAAGGAGACGTATATGGGATACAAAACGAGAGATTGGCGTAATTCGATGCGCGTGACGTTGGATTACAACAATATGATGGAAAAATTTTTAGGAGATAAAGGCTTTACCGACAGAAAACTTTCTTCCTACGCTTCGCGCGCAAACGCGGCGTTTAAATATGTAAAGGAAAACCGCGGTAAAGACGAACTGTACATGGGTTGGACGGAACTTCCCTACAACCAAAAAGAAATCGTTGCCGATATTTTGAAAACGGCAAAAGAAGTAAAACGTAAATTCCAGTATTTTGTCGTACTCGGCATCGGCGGCAGTGCGCTTGGTCCGATCATGGCGTTCAACGCGCTTTGCCATTTGCATTACAACGACCTACCCAAATCCAAGAGAAAAGGCCCTAAATTCTATGTAGAAGACAACGTCGATCCCGTGCGTATGCGCGATTTGTTAGACGTTATCGAACCGGAAAAAACTTGCTTTAACGTCATTTCCAAATCGGGCGCAACCAGCGAAACGATGACGCAATACCTCATCATTCTCGACCTTTTAACGAAGGCGGGCGTGGACGTAAAGGAAAACGTTATTTTCACCACCGATGAAAAGAAGGGCAACCTTAAAAAGATTTCCGACGAATGCGGCGGCATTAAGAGCTACGTCCTTCCCGACGGCGTAGGCGGAAGATTTTCTCAGCTTTGCCCCGTTGGCTTGTTGCCCGCGGCGGTTCTTGGCATCGATATCGTGGGCTTGCTTGCAGGCGCGGCGTATATGGATCAAGTATGCAACAAACCCGCTATGCGTCACAACCCTGCCCTCATGTCCGCAGTATTGCAGATCGCGGCGATGGAAGAAGGGAAAAACATCGGCGTTATGATGCCTTATTCGGATAATTTAAAATTCCTCGCCGACTGGTATTGCCAGCTTTGGGCGGAATCCCTCGGCAAAAACGTCACCTTGGACGGCGTGCCTTGCAACGTGGGTCAAACCCCCGTCAAATCGCTGGGCGTCACCGATCAGCATTCGCAGGTGCAACTGTACACCGAAGGTCCTTACGACAAAGTCGTCACCTTCCTCTCCTTGAAAAAGTACGGCTGTGAAATGCCCATTCCTCACGGTTGCGAAAGTATCCCCGACGTTGCATTCCTCGGCGGTCATACGATGGAAGAATTGATCCAAGCGGAAAATGCAGCGACCGCTTATGCTTTGACGAAAGCGGGCAGAATGAACTACACCCTTTGGATTCCCGAACTGAACGCGTTTACCCTCGGCCAACTGTTGTTCCTGTTCGAATTGCAAACGGCATACGCAGGCGCGATGCTCAACATCGATACCTTCAATCAGCCGGGCGTGGAAGAAGGCAAAAAAGCAACGTTTGCCCTGCTTGGCAAGGCAGGTTACGCGGCAAAGAAAGCGGAACTCGATTCCCTTCCCGCAAAGGATGAAAACTGCATCATCTAACTCTAATCATAATAAAACCCCGAAGCAATCGCTTCGGGGTTTTATTGTATTTCCTGTTCCAAATCCTTAAAAATTTCCGCATCAAAAAACTCGCCCAACGTAACGCCTAATCCATCGCAAAGCATCTTTAAGGTCACAATTCCAGGGTTACGGCTTTTTCCATATAAAATATTTTTCACCGACGATCTGGGCACACCCGATTCCATGGCAAGTTTATTGATGGTCATTCTTTTTTCTTCGCAAAGATGTAAAATCCGAAGTTTTACCGCCTCATATACGCTCATTTTTTCATTCTCGCAATAAAATTATAGGCTAATTATAGCCCATTTTTCTTGACATAGTGGGCTATATATGATACAATCTATTATACAAATAACTAAAAAGGAGCTTTTACACTATGGAAAATCAAAAAC
>JAFUIT010000037.1 GCA_017468345.1 Clostridia bacterium | reverse complement strand
TATGCCATTGATTTGGAAAAGCGCAAAAACCTGTCGTTTGACCATTATGAAAAAGTGGAAAACGAGGGCCGTATTTTCAAAACGTATGCGATTTTCTTTGCCGTACAGTTGGTGATGTTGGTGTTGATTGCCAGCATCCGCGTGATTGCCGATTATGCAATTCCTTTGCTTTCTTTCAGCTTTTTGGCGGGCGGTATCGCGGCGGGCTGCTGCGTTTGCGAAAAGAAACGCGACGTTGCCAAACATATGTGGCAGGGCGCGCTTTCCATGTTGCCTGCGGTGGCGCTGATCGCCTTGGCGTCGTCGGTGAAGTTGGTAATGACGGAAAGCAATATTTTGGACACGGTCATGCATGAAGTAATCGAATTTTTACGCGGAAAAGATAAATTTGTGTGCGTATTGTTGATTTATTTGCTGATTTTGTTCTTGCAAATATTCATCGGCTCGGCGTCGGCAAAAATCATGCTGATTATGCCCATCGTATTGCCCATCTGCGGCGCGCTTGGCTTATCGCCGACTGTGATCATTTTTACATATTGTATCGCGGACGGATTTACGGATATGTTGTTGCCGACAAATCCCGTCTTGTTGATCGGGCTGTCGATTGCCAACGTTTCTTATGGGAAGTGGGTCAAATGGACGTGGAAGTTACAGTTGACGGTCTTCCTCCTGACGGTGTTGCTGTTGTTGTTCGCCGTTCAAATCGGTTATTAAAAAGTAAAACCTCCGAAAGCTCGGAGGTTTTTTTTATTTACTTTTTATCTTCTTCTTTTGTTTCCGCGAGGGTAAAACTAAATTCGATATCCGGTTTGGCTTCGCGAAGGGCTTGCACAAAATCGTTGTTCCATACAGGATCGGTCGTTACGACGAAAAATTGCTCGCCCATATATACCGTCAGTTTTCGGCTGTCCGTATCCAGTTGTACGGAGGTGAAATCCTGTATTTGGAACTTGCTTTTGATCAGTCCGAATTGCGTGGTCAACGTTTCGTTTGTCACTACGTAGCGGGAACGGATCAACAGCGCCGTTACAATGACGATACCGAATAGACAAATCAAGATCAAGAAAGGTGATTTCAATACGTCGCTGAAACCGTTTACGCCGTTTTCGGAAATGCGCCAAACGCTGACGGCGATCCCTGCCGCGCAAAGCGCTAACACGGCGCAAGCCAGCACGATCATAAGCGGAGTAAATTTGAATTTAAAAATTTTAGCCTCTTGGGGCGCGGATTGTTTTTTCATGTTCCTATTATAACACGCCGATATCAAAAAATCAACCTTAAAAAGGTAAAGAAAAAGTCGATAAGGGGAAAAGTTCGTAAAAAAATTGAAAAAACATAAGAAATGATAAATTATGGACTTGCAAAAACGGTAGGAAAGGGGTATAATAAAAGGAGAAAATACGAGGCGAGAGATGAAAGCACAAGTGATGGAAGAAAACGAAGCCGCAGTTGCGGAACGTGAAAGAAAACAATACGAAAAAATGACAAAAACGCCGATCGGGAAATTGGTCATCAGGTTGGGAATTCCGACAATGCTCAGTATGATGGTTACGTCGCTGTATAACCTTGCCGATACCTATTTCGTATCCTTGATCGGAGACGATGCGGTGACGGCGGCGGTCAGCAATTTGTTGGCGCTGATGTCTATCATTCAAGCGATTGGCTTTACTTACGGTATGGGCAGCGGCGCGATTGCTTCCCGTTTGCTTGGCAAACGCGACCGTGAAGGGGCGGACAAAGTGGCGTCCTCCGCATTTTTCATCGCAGGGATCAGCGGCGTCTTGATTTTGGTCGCAGGTTTTTGTTTCCTGTCCCCGCTTATGCGATTGTTCGGCTCTACGGGGGAACGAGTATTCGGGTATTCTAAAGAATACGCTCGGTATATTCTTCTCGCCGCGCCGTTTATGTGTATGTCGTTCGTTTTGAACAATATTTTACGCGCGGAAGGCAAAGCGGTACTGTCCATGGTCGGATTGATTGCGGGTGCGCTTGTGAACGTAGTGTTAGACCCGCTGTTGATCTTCACGGCGGGGCTTGGAGTCACTGGCGCGGCGTTGGCGACCTGCGTCAGTCAAATTTTCAGCTTTGGAATTTTATTATATATGTTCCTTTCGGGGCGTACCATCGTGCGGTTGCGCGTGCGTGCGATTTCTAAAAAATTCAAAGTATACGCGGACGTAATCGAAACGGGCTTTCCGTCCTTTTGCAGACAAATTCTCGCCAGCTTTTGCACCGTGTTTTTAAATCGTGCGGCGTATGAATACGGCGGCGAGGCGGCGCAGGCGGCTTTGGGCGTTGTGCAAAAAGTATTCATGCTGGCATTCTCCATTTCCCTTGGGATAGGGCAGGGATATCAGCCCGTGCTTGGCTACAATTACAGCGCAAGACGGTTTGACCGCGTAAAATCGGCATATCTTTTCACGTTGTTTTTTTCGACGGGCTTAATGGCGGTTTTTGCGATAACGTGCAGTATCTTTGCCAACGGCTTTATGAAACTGTTCAGTTTATCGGAAACGGCAACGGAAATCGGCAGTTTGACTTTGCGTTTACAATGTATCACTATGCCGTTATTGCCGTTGAACTTTATGGCAGGGCTTACCTATCAAGTAGTGGGCAACAAAGCGATTGCAACGCTGTTGTCCGTATCCAGACAAGGATTGTTTTATATCCCCGCGGTGCTGATTTTGCCGGCTATTTTCCAACTGTTCGGCGTACAGTGCTGTCAAGCGGTATCCGATTTTCTCGCTTTCTTTTTTGCCTTACCGTTCACCTTTATCTTTTTCAAAACACTGAAAAAGGAACAGCAAAAAGTAGAGGCGGGAATTTACGAAGACATGGGGCAGGGATCTAACGAATACGAATTTAGCGATTAAAGGAATAGGGTATGTATATCGAGTTCGGAAAATTAAAATTTGACGTTTGGCAGGACAAAATCGCGCTTTTGAATTGCGGTGGAATTGCGCATGCGGGCTACGGCTTTGTCGAAGTGCAGATTGCAGGCGAAAATAAAGACACGCATTTGGGTGTGAAAATGGCGCGTTCTTCCGAGGGGAGAAAACTTCGTTACGTTTCGCACGAACAGACGGAAAACCGCCTTGTCATTGTACAGCGTTCGGATTTGGTCGAAGTGCAATCCGTATTTGAAAGATACGACGGGACAAACGCATTCCGCACGCATACTGCGGTGAAAAATATTTCCGATAAAGAGATTATTTTGGAGGAAGTATCGGCGTTTACTGCGCTTGGCATCGGAAAGGGGATAGACAGCGCAAACGATTTGTATTTTACCCGTTTTTACCAAAGCCATCACGGCGAATGCCAGCCCAAGCGTTACAGCTTTCGGGAGTTAGGGTTGTTCCGTGCGAACGCGGAAAGTCAAAAACGTATCGCGTTTGCCAACGTGGGCAGTTGGTCTACGAAGGAAGAATTGCCCCAAGGCATCATCGAGGACGAGCAGGGCAATTTTACAATGTTCCAAATCGAAAGCAATTCTTCGTGGTATTACGAGATTGCCGACGTGGTAGAGAATTATTACTTATATTTAGGCGGAGCGAACTTGCCTTTCGGCGGTTGGAGCAAGGCGTTGAAACCGCAGGAAGAATACTGTACGGTCAACGTTGCTTTGGCGTTTGGAAACAGTTTGAACGAAGTGCTTGGCGAAATGACGAAATATCGCCGTCAAATTGCAGGAAAATCGGCAATAGACGCATACCTGCCCACGATCTTTAACGAATATATGCACCTTTCGTGGGACAGTCCGACGGAGGAAAATACCCGTATCGTAGCGCCTGCCGTTGCAAAAACGGGGGTGAAATATTACGTTATTGACTGCGGTTGGCATAACGAAGAACCGGGCAACTTGGTATACCCGTACGTGGGGCACTGGAAAGAGAGTAAAGCCCGTTTCCCGCACGGCGTTCGTGCAACGACGGATTTTATTCGTTCGTTGGGTATGAAACCGGGGCTTTGGATTGAACCGGAAATCGTCGGCATTCAATGTGAAGAAATGCTTTCCTATTACGACGACGATTGTTTCCTGCAACGAAATGGGCGCAGGATTGCGGTAATGAACCGTTATTTCTTGGATTATAGAAATGAAAAAGTACGTGCGTATATGACGGAAACGATTCGCCGCATGGTGGAGGATTACGGTGCGGAATACGTCAAATTCGACTACAATCAGGATTGCGGTGTGGGGACGGATTATCTTGCGCTTTGCGCGGGGGAAGGTTTGGAACTTTGCGCGCAGGCATTTTTGAGTTGGGTGCAGGATATGATCGACCGCTTCCCGAACGTTATTTTTGAAGGCTGTTCGTCGGGCGGAATGCGTATGGATTATCAAACTTTGTCCGTATTTTCTTTGATTTCTACGTCCGATCAAACCAACTATTTAAAATACCCGTATATCGCGGGGAATATTTTATCGGCGGCGATCCCCGAGCAGGCGGCGGTATGGAGTTATCCCGT
>JAFUIT010000036.1 GCA_017468345.1 Clostridia bacterium | reverse complement strand
TGCGGTTTCAGTCTTGGATGAGGCGATCGCTATTCGAGTGGCGGCTTGCGGCAAGGAAATTCTTGTTTTGACTCCGCCGACGGAGGAAGAAGAAGGATATTTACTCGCGGCAAACGGATTTACCGCTACGGTGGATTCATTAAAGGCGGCGGTTCTTTTGTCGAAGGTATGTAAGCAATACCGATTGCCGCTAAACGTACATTTAAAAGTAAATACGGGCATGAACCGTTACGGTATGAACGTGCAAACGCTTGGAAAAGTGTGTAAGCTTTTGCGATTTGATCCCTATCTTCGGGTGAAAGGCATCTATTCGCATTTATGTGAATGCGACCTTACTCGGGTGGAGAAGCAACGAATGCTGTTTGAGCGTATGCGTAAAGTATGTAAAAGGTATTTTCCTGCGGTGATCTCACACCTGGGTGGTACTTACGGGGCGTTGTTGGGTAAAAAATATACCTATGACGCGGTGCGTATCGGGCTTGGACTATATGGGTATTTGCCGTGTGGTGCAACTGCGAAAACAGGCGTAGCGGCGGCAACGGTTGCACGGTTAGACCTGCAAAAAGGAATGACGGTATATGCCAAGGCGATCAGCGGTAGGAAATACGTTTTCGGCGGCGCCGGTTATGGAAAGGAATTGACGGGCAAAAAGCCCGAATACTTGTCCGTATATCGACTGGGCTATGCCGACGGCTTTTTAAGAAAACGAAAAAACGGCGTGGTTGGTTGGGAGAAAAATGTCAACGTTCTTTGTATGGACGCGTGTGTCCGTGCGGGAAAATGTAGGCGCGGACAATGGTTGCCCGTGATGACGGATGCCGATCAAACGGCGGACTTAACGGGTACGGTGTCGTATGAAGTGTTGTGTGCGGCAACTCGCCGCGCGGAGTTTGTATATGACGACGAAATTGCGTTTTGCGGAGGAGACAACTCTTTCAAAAAAGGAACAAAAGGCGCGCCTGCGTGCATATATGAAAGGAAAAAGGGCGGAAAACACCAACCGTGATTTGAAAGAACAGCTTTTGATAGACAACTTTTATCGGGCTATTTTTGAAAAAACGGACAGGGCAGGTACGTGTTTAAACTTTTTTATATATCTTTCCTTCTTTCGGGAGGCTCCGACCGATCGATTGATCGAGAGGTTGCTTGCGGATGGACATAAAGTATATTGTCCGAGGATACAAAACGGGCAAATGTACGCCGTGGAGTACGGGGAGGATTTTACCCTTTCCGATTATGGCATACGAGAGCCGATCGGCGAGGTTTTTACGGGAAAGATCGACGTGGCGGTAATTCCTTTTTTGGCGGTGGACAAGCAGGGAAACCGACTTGGTTACGGCGGCGGTTATTATGATCGGTACTTGAAAAATTCGACCGCGAAACGGGTGGCTTTCGGCTACGGTTTTCAAATTGTAAACGAAGTGCCGTATGAGGATTTAGATGAAAAAATGGATATGATCGTGACGGATGAAGGGATCGTATCCATGGATAAATAAAACGTAGGAAAAGAAATTCGGAGAAACGAATATGAATGCAAAAGCAATTAAAAAAAGTTTGAAAAAATTTGGCAGATACGTGTGGGAAATGTTTAAAAGTTCCATTCCGTCCACGTTCATGTTTTTCTGCGCGGGCACAATCTTATTGATGCTGACGATGCGCGGTGAAACGATCGATTGGACGGGTAGCGACGTTGCGTGGACGGTCGTTTGTATCGTGGGCGGCGCGGCGTACTGTGCGTTGATGTCGTGGGCGAACGGCGGCTCGCATTATGAAATGTTGGTTTCCGGCAACGTAAAGCGTATGTCTGCGGAACAAATGGACGGCGGCTTTAAAATGTCCAACCATAAAGAGGCGAAAGAATACCGCGTATGGAAAGGTTTTGCAATCGGCGGCTTTACGGCGATTTTCACCGTGATTTTGGGTATTTGGTTCGGCTGTTTGCAAGCGGAAATCGACAGCGGCTCGCCCAGCAAAGGGGTTGCGGCTTTGATGTTGATCGGGTTTTTGATTTCCGGTTGGTCGTTGATTCCCTTGTATTTGATGAATGCGACGGGCATAACGATCAGTTACTTTATCTCTTGCATTTTTGCATTGATTCCCATTGCCGTTACGGGCGGTTTCTATATCGCAGGCGCGTATGCGCGCCGCAATAAACGTTTGCGTGAACAAATGATCGCGGCAAAAGCGGCGGAGGCAGAAGCGAATAAAGTGAAGAAAATCAATTACGGCGGCTTGCCCGGCACAAAACCGAAAAAACGCAAAAAGTAAGGGGCAGGTACGCGTTGAATAACGTTTTTACATACATCGAGGGTATATATGAGAATAATCGGCGGACAATATAGAAGTAGAGTATTGACGGAGTTTGCAGGCGAAAACGTCCGTCCGACTTCCGATCGCGCAAGAGAGGCGTTGTTCAATATTCTCTCGTTAAAGATGTACGGCGCGCGCGTACTCGATCTATTTGCAGGTAGCGGCGCGTTGGGGATAGAAAGTTTATCTCGCGGCGCGAAAGAGGCGGTGTTTAACGATTTTTCCAAAGACAGCGTGGCGATCGTGAAGAAGAATTTGACGACGTTGAAAATTGCCGTCAACGGGGAAAACTCCAAGGTGATGCAAAACGATTATCTTGCTTGTCTTGACCAAATACGAGGGCAGTTCGACGTGATTTTTATCGACCCGCCCTATCGGTTTGATTACGGAGAAAAGGCGCTTAAAAAAATTGCGGACAAGGGCTTGCTGTCAGCGGACGGAATTGCCGTTTACGAACGTGACGTGCCGTTTGCGGGTGAAATTGCAGGCTTGGAAAAATATGACGAGCGAAAATACGGAAAGACATATTTGACTTTTTTCAAAAGAGGTTGACAATGAAAAAGGAAATCAAAAAATGTATTTTTGCGGGGACGTTCGACCCGCCGACCTTGGGGCATAAAGCTTTGGTGGAAGAATGCTTAAAGCTGTTTGACGAGGTGATGGTGGCGATTATGGTCAATCCCGCAAAGAAACCCTGTTTTACGTTGGATCAACGGGAGAAAATGCTGGGTTTGATTTTTGGGAAAGAGCCGCGCGTTCGCGTGATTGCGACGGAGGGTACGGTTGCGGAAGTATTGAAAAGGGAAGATACCAAATTTTACGTGCGAGGCATTCGCAATTCGATCGATTTGGATTATGAAAACGCGAACTTTTACGCAAGCAAAAAGTTAGATCCCGATTTGACGGCGGTATATTTACCCTGCCCGCAGGAACTGTTGCACGTCAGCTCGTCCATCGTGCGAAACAGTTTAAAATTCGGGACACCTATTGACGAATACGTTACGAAAGAAGTGAAAGAATATATAGAAAAAATTGCGAAAGAAGGAGTGTAACACTATGTTAGAAAAGCAAAATTATATTCCCGAACCCGAGGAATTTATTGCGGAAAAACCTTTGACGCCGACGCTGAAAGCGATTAAAAAACAGCGTGATGAAGAAATCCGCGACGTGATTGCCGGCAGAAGTGAAAAAATGTTGGTCGTGATCGGGCCTTGCTCCGCGCACGAGCCTGCGCCTACCTTGGAATATATCTCCCGCTTGGGGAAACTGAATGAAAAGGTAAAGGATAAGTTGGTGATCGTTCCGAGAATTTACACCAACAAGCCCCGCACTAAAGGGGTTGGCTATAAGGGTATGTTTTTGCAACCCGATCCCGAAGGTATGGCGGACATCGTTCGCGGTATCCGCAGTATCCGCGCGTTGCACCTTGCGGCGATGAACGAATCGGGCTTGACGGCGGCGGATGAGATGCTGTACCCCGAAAATACCCCGTACGTAGAGGATTTGCTTTCCTACCACGCGGTTGGGGCGAGAAGCGTAGAGGATCAGTTGCACCGTCAAGTGGCAAGTGGAATCGACGCGCCCGTTGGCTTGAAAAACCCGATGAGCGGTAATATTTTGGCTTTGCTTAATTCGATTTTCGCGGCGCAAAGTCCGCAAGTCTTCAAATACAGAAACTATCAGGTAAGTTCGGACGGCAATCCTTACGCGCACGCGATTTTGCGCGGCGGTGTGGACGGGTCTGGCGTGGACGTGCCCAACTTCCATTACGAAACGGTCATGCACTTGACCGAGCTGTATAAAGGGAGCAAGTTGGAAAACCCTGCAATCGTCATCGACTGTAATCATTCCAACTCCGGCAAGAAGTTCAAGCAGCAGATCCGTATTGCGCACGAAGTAATGCAAAACCGCCGTTTCGACGAGGAGTTTAAAAAGATCGTGAAGGGTTTTATGATCGAAAGCTTTTTGGTGGAAGGCAATCAGGCGCACGACGAAGTGTTCGGTAAATCGATTACCGATCCTTGCTTGGGCTGGGAAGATACCGAACGTTTGCTTTGTAATATTGCGGAGCAAGTATAAAAGAGGAAATTATACGATAGAGGTTAATTATGAAAATTGCATTTTTAGGGCCGGAAGGCAGCTATTCTCATTTGGCGGCAAAAGCGTTTTTGGAAACGGAATCGACGGGTAAAAAATCGATGAACGACTGGGACGAATGTATCCCGTTCCGTAACTTTCCCGAGGTGCTTGCGGCAGTGAAAAACGGTAAAGTGGACGCGGCTGCTTTGCCCATTGAAAACAGCTTGCAGGGCGGCGTTTCGCAGAACTTGGACTTATTGCAAGCAACGGAAGGTATGTATGCGGTGAAGGAATACGTTCTCCGTATCGAACACCATTTAATCCATAAAGAAGGAGTAAAAATTTCCGAAATCGGCCGTGTGTATTCTCACCGTCAAGCGTTGGATCAATGCTTGGAATATTTGGATAGAGAAATGCCTTTCGCGTCTTTGCGCGAAACGGAATCGACGGCGTTTGGCTTGACCAAGGCGATGGAGGACGATTCGGGAAAAAGTGCGGCGATCGCGGGCGCACATGCCGTACATCTTCGCAAAGGTTTTGTAATCGGGAAGGATTGTATCTCGGATGAAAAGCACAATTTCACCCACTTCCTTTTGGTGAAGAAAGGGGAAGAATGCTTGCCTGCGCACAGTCAAAGAGTGTTTTTCTCCGCGGTATGTCCGCATAGAAAGGGTAGCTTGTTAGAGCTGTTGCAAATCATTGCAAAATACAATATCAACATGACGAAGATCGAAAGCCGACCCGTGAAAGACCGTCCGGGCGATTTCCGTTTCTTCATCGAGGCGGAATGCGATATCGGTTCGACCGAAGTACAAGAAATGCTTTCCGCGATCCGCGAAAACACGTTAGAGTGTAAATTGCTTGGGGCATACGATCGCGGTTAAAACGAGTTCAACTCGTACACGGTATGCCCATTTGAAAGGAGGGCGAAATGAAAAAACTCGGTTTGGCGCTTGGCGCAGGCGGTAGCCGCGGCGTGGCGCATATCGGCTTTTTAAAAGCTTTGGAAGAAGCGGATATCAAAGCGGATTATATCGCTGGGGCGTCTATGGGCGCGGTTGTCGGCGGCGCGTATGCGGCGGGGCTGTCCGTGGATATGATGCGGGAGGCGGTGTTTAAGCTTCGCCTTTGGGATCTGCTTGCCGCAGCGAAACAAAAGGGCGGCGTATTCGGCAACAATAAAATGCGCGGATTGATCGCGAAATACGTTGGAGATATCACGTTCGATCAGCTTAAAATTCCCTTTCATACCGTTGCGGTGGATATGTTGAAACAAGAGGTGGTCGAGTTTTCCGAAGGGAGCGTTGTGGACGCGATCGTAGCGTCGGCGTCGATCCCTGCGATCTTCCATCCTTTGGTGAAGGACGGACGGCGGTTGATTGACGGAGGCGTACTTGAACGCGTACCTGCTATGCGTGTAAAGAAGATGGGCGCGGACGTTGTGGTAGCGGTGGACGTACTCGGTTGGCGAAATGCCAGTGAAAAAGTACCCGGGGCGATCGGGGTGTGTTTGGAAACGTTCGATATCATGGACAACTACCGCACGAGCGCTTATCGGGAAAAGAATAAAAAACATATCGATTTTTGGTTAGAACCCGATTTGGGGGATATGAGCCAGTATGCGATGAAACAGATCAAAGAGGCTTACGAAAAAGGGTACGAGTTAGGTAAAGCAAACGTAGACGCAATCAAAAAAGCGTTGAAAAGATAAAAAGGATTGACATGGATTTATTCGATTTTAACAATCACGAAGAAACGGCGAAACCGCTTGCGGAAAGAATGCGCGCAAATTCGCTGGAAGAATTTATCGGGCAAAAGCATATTGTTGCGGAAGGCTCGCTACTTCGCCGCGCGATCGCGACCGACCGTTTGGGCAGTTGCATTTTTTGGGGACCGCCCGGTTGCGGAAAGACGACGCTTGCGAATATTATCGCCTTGCATACGAACGGTGAATTTGTGAAATTGAACGCAGTCAACGCAGGGGTTGCGGACGTAAAAAAAGCGGTGGATAAGGCGCGGGACAATTTAAAAATGTTCGGCAAGCGTACCTATCTTCTTTTGGACGAATGTCACCGTTTTAATAAGACGCAAAGCGATTCGCTGCTGCCTGCAATCGAGCAAGGTACGATTATTTTTATCGGTTCGACGACGGAAAATCCCTATGCGTCCATGACGCCGGCTATCGTATCCCGTTGCCGTGTGTTCGAGTTTAAACATTTGACGCAGGAAGATATTGTCGGCGCGTTGAAAGGCGCGTTGAAAAATAGACACAAAGGCTTGGGTAAGCAAAATATTTCCGCCGATGAAGACGCTTTACAGCATATTGCAAGTATGGCAGGAGGGGATTTGCGTTCGGCATATAACGCGTTGGAGCTTGCCGCGCTGACTTCCAACCCCGACGCAAGCGGCAACGTGCATATCGCCTTGGCGGACGCGGAACAGTCCATTCAAAGAAAAGCGCTTTCGTACAATCAGGATTCGTATTACGATTTCCTTTCGGCATTTTGTAAATCCTTACGCGGCAGTGATGCCAACGCGGCGTTGTATTATGCAATGCGCTTAATCGAGGGAGGTTGCGACCCCATGTTGGTTGCAAGGCGTTTGGTCGTGCATTCGGCGGAGGACGTGGGCATGGCAGATCCGAGGGCGTTGCAAATTGCCACTTCCGCTATGTATGCTTTGGAGAAAATCGGTTATCCCGAGGCAAGAATTCCTTTGGCGGAGGCAATCGTTTACGTTTGCGAGGCGGATAAGAGTAATTCCGTCGTCAACGCAATGTATGCCGCGGTGCATGACGCAAAAGAAGTGCGCGACGACAACGTTCCGCCCTATTTAAAAGATAATTCGATGGCGAGTGCGGAGGACAAGGCGCAAAGCGAATTATATAAGTATCCGCACAATTACGGCGGCTACGTCGAACAGCAGTATTTGCCCGATTCTTTAAAGGACAAAATCTATTATATCCCGAGCGATAACGGGTTTGAAAAGGAAGTGAAGGAAATCCGTAAAAGGAAGGGAAAAAAGAACTAACGGGCGTACCGTGTACGCGTTGGAGATAAAAATATGAAGTGTATGTATTGTAATTGTACGGACAGCAAAGTGGTCGATTCCCGTGCAGCGGACGACGATAAAGCGATCAGAAGACGTCGTGAATGTACGGGTTGCGGCAGACGTTTTACAACGTATGAAACGATTGAATTTGCGCCCGTGCTCGTGGTGAAAAACAACGGCACGCGCCAGTCCTTTAACGCGGAAAAAATTCGTAACGGTATCATCAAGTCGTGCGAAAAACGCCCCGTGCCCATGCACGTAATCGACGAGATGGTGTCGGATATTTCCAAGCAAGTATACAACAGCATGGAAAGCGAAATTACCACCAAGGAAATCGGGGAAATGGTTATGGAACGCCTGAAAAAGGTGGACGAAGTTTCCTACGTGCGCTATGCGTCCGTATACCGTTCGTTTAAGGATCTTTCCTCGTTTATGACGGAGCTTAAACAAATGATGAAAGCGGATAAAAAGGCCGCGGAACAAAAGACGGATACGAAACAGGTATAAATATGCACAATCAGACAACGAAACTCCTTTCCGTCGGCGGCGTGGCGCTCGGCGGCGGGTCGGGGGTCAAAATTCAATCGATGACGACGACGAAAACGGCGGACGTGGAAAAGACGGCGGCGCAAATTGCGGCGCTCCAAAGGGCGGGTTGCGAGATCGTCCGCGTGGCGATATCGGACGAGGCGGACGCGCTTGCCGTTCGTGCGGTGAAAGATAAAATCAGTATTCCTTTGGTGGCGGATATCCACTTTTCGCCCAAACTTGCGGTGATGGCGATTGAAAGCGGCGCGGACAAGGTACGTATCAATCCCGGCAACATCGGCGGCGAGGGGGAGATCAAATACGTTGCCGATTGTGTAAAAGCGCATAAAATTCCCGTTCGCGTGGGTTCGAATACGGGCAGTATTGAAAAGGAATTTTTGAAAAAGTACGGCAGAAGCGCAAACGCGTTGGTGGAAAGTGCGCTTTATAACGTGAATATTTTGGAGAAATTCGGGGTTAACGATATCGTGATCTCGGTCAAAGCGTCGGACGTAAAATTGACGGTAGACGCGTACACGGTACTTGCCAACCGTACAAATTACCCCCTGCATTTGGGGGTGACGGAGGCCGGTACGACGGAGGCGGGGATCGTCAAAAGCGCGGTCGGTATCGGCAGTTTGCTTTTAAACGGTATCGGGGATACCATTCGCGTTTCGTTGACAGACGATCCCGTGAAAGAGGTGTATGCGGCAAAACACATTTTGCGCGCCTGCGGTTTGGATGAAAAGTACGTCGAAGTGGTAGCTTGTCCCACTTGCGGCAGATGTGAATGGGAGAGCATGGATTTAGCGGAAAAAGTGACCGATTTCGTGCGCCCTTATAAAAAATCGGCAAAGATTGCCGTCATGGGTTGCGTTGTCAACGGCCCGGGCGAGGCAAAAGACGCCGATTTGGGGATTGCGGGCGGCAAAGGTTCGTGCTTGATTTTTAAGAAAGGCGAAGTCTATAAAAAAGTGGCGGCGGATCATGCCGAGGAAGAATTTTTCAAGGAAATAAGGTTGTTGTTGGATGGCGAATAAGTTAAACGAGTATTTGGCGGAGATCCGTGCGTTAGACGGGCTGAAAAACGCGATTTTGTGCGGGATCACCCTTTCGAAAAAAGAAAAGACGGCGGAGTTTTTCCTTGTGACGGACAAGACGTATTCCGTACGTGAGGAGGCGGCTGCGCGGGCGATTTCGGAAGAATATTTGCCCGACGGCATTTCCGCGCGCATAAAAATCGTCAAACGCGTTCCCGAACCGGACGGACTGCGTAAAAGAATTTTCGAATATATACAAAAGACTTTTCCAGCCGCGGCGGCGTTCTTGGAGGAGGGGAGTATCGAAGTGGAAATGCTGTCCAGCGGGGCGCATTTTTACGTGGATATCGCCTCGGGGGAACAGTCGCTGTTTACCTCGGGGAAAATACTGGACGAGGTAAGCAGGTATTTGACGAGCGTCTATTGCGGTACTTTTTACGGCAACGTACGCATCGTGGAAAAAGCGGCGCCCGATCCTTCCATTTTGGATGAAATGCCCGAAGGGGAGGAGGAAGAAAACGTGACTGTGGAAATTCGCCGTTTCCCCATTTGCGATTATGAAAAGATCGACGGCGCGGACGCGCCTTTGAAAACCGCGGTGTATATTGCGGATTGTCAGGCGGTCGAGGGGGATTACAACGTTTGCGGTACGGTTACCTACATAGAGGAAATCGAATATACCAAGCATAACGAAAAAACGGGCGAGGACGTGCAAAAAAGCCGTTTCTCCGTTTCTTTGACGGACGGGACGATGAGTTTGCGTACGACGTATTTCCCCAAAAAGGCGACGGTTGAAAAAGTGCGCAACATCAAGATCGGGGATAAGATCGTGATCAGCGGCGCAAATGAAGAATATAAGGGTTCGACCTCCTTTAAGGCATCGAAAATCAATTATGGGACGCCGCCTGAAGGGTTTGAGCCTGTGGCAAGAAAAGGGAAACCCGTGCCGAAGGCATATCATACCGTATTCCCCGAACCGTACGTCGATTATACGCAAGCAGGACTGTTTGACGATTTAAGCAAGCCCGCTGATTTGAAAAACAACGTGTTCGTTGTGTTCGACTTGGAGACGACGGGCTTAAACAACAACCCCGCGATGGGGCGAATGGATAAGATTATCGAGCTGGGTGCGGTAAAACTTGTTAACGGCGAGATTGTAGAAAAGTTCTCCACGTTCGTAGCGTGCAAGGAAAAACTGTCGAATGAAATCATTAATTTGACGGGCATTCACGACGAAGATCTTATCGGTGCGCCCGAGATCGAAAAGGTGCTTGCCGATTTCTATAAATTTACGGACGGCGCGTACCTGGTAGGGCATAACGTGACGTTTGACTACCGTTTCGTGCATTATTACGGCGAGCAAAACGGGTATATGTTCGATAAAAAACTGTTCGATACGCTGACGTTGGCGCAGGAAATGCTGCGCGGTCGGCTTGCAAATTACAAATTGAACACCGTTGCCGATCATTACGGGTTTACTTTCAATCATCACCGCGCGTTCGACGACGCCTGCGTAACGGCGAAAGTGTTTATCGAACTTGTCAAAGCGAAGGGGAAATTGGAGTAAGAATTGAAAAAAATTGCCAAAACCCGTACAAAACGCTTGCAAATTGTTTATAACTATGTTATAATTAGCATACTTAATAATGATTTTTGTTATTGAGAGTGGTGTGAGCCACTCTCAATATTGCTATGTAGGGGTAAGATTTATGAAAGTAAAACCCATCGAAGAAATACAAAACGCTTTGCAACCGATTGAGGACGAAATGGAAATCGAGATCGTGGAGGTCGAATTTAAACAGGGAAAAGAACCTGCCTTGACCGTCTATATCGATATCGAAGGGGGCGTGGATTTGGATACGTGCGAAAAATTCCACCGCGCGATCGATCCCGTGTTGGACGAAGTAGACCCCACCCTCGGCGCGCCGTATACCTTGAACGTTTCCAGCCCCGGCTTGGATAGACCGTTAAAGACGGATCGCGATTATCAAAAATGCATCGGGTTGAAGGTGGAAGTCAAGCTGTTTGCGCCCATGCAGGGTAAAAAGTTTTTCGAGGCGACCTTGAAAGGACACGATGAAAATTGCGTGTACTTGGAAGATAAGGGCGGCGAGATGAAACTGGAAAAGACGAAAATTGCAAAAATTTGCCGCGCGATTGATTTTGCGGCGCTTGGGTTAGAGTAACTTACGGCACAAATATCCAACGCAGGTTGGACCGATTATAAACATTTACGAAAATTCAATAGGAGATTGAAAACAATGGAAAACAAAGAGTTTTTTGCGGCGCTTACCGACTTGGTAAGAGAAAAGGGGATCAGCGAAGAAGCGTTTATCGCAACGCTTGAAAATGCGCTTGCGTCCGCGTACAAAAAGCAGTTTGACGGCGGCGCGGAAGTTGCCGTTTCGTTGGACGCGGAAAAAGGTACGATCGAATTTAAAGCGACCCGTTACGTCGTAGAAGAAGTAGAGGATAAGGATAAGGAAATTTCCTTGGAAGACGCGCAGGAATTAAATCCCGATTACCAGATCGGCGACACCATCGTAAAGACCTTTATCCCCAAGGATTTCGGCCGTATTGCCGCACAGACCGCAAAGCAGGTCATCTTGCAAAAATTGCACGAAGCGGAACGCGACAACACTTTCTCCGAATTTTCGGATAAAGAAGGGGAACTCATGGAAGGGGTTATCCGCAAGATCGACGACCGCAATATTTACGTGGAACTCGGTGATAAAAAGATCGAAGGCGTTATGCCTCCGCAGGATCGCGTTCCTACCGAAAGATACGCGCTCGGCGATAAGTTGAAGGTGTTTGTAAAACGCGTGAAAAACAACGGGAAAAATTCGCAGATCGTGGTGTCCCGTACCGCGCAGGGCTTGGTGAAGAAACTCTTTGAAGAACAAGTCCCCGAAATCGCGCAAGGTATCGTGGAAATCAAAGAAATCGCGCGTGAACCCGGTCACAGAACGAAGATGGCGATCTTGTCCACCGATGCGCGCGTGGACGCAGTCGGCGCTTGCGTCGGCAATCGCGGCGCAAGAGTAAATGCAGTCGTGGAAGAACTCGGCGGTGAAAAGATCGATATCATTCTTTGGAATGAAGATCCTTTGGCGTTTATTTACAAGGCGCTTTCTCCCGCGACGGTACTTTCCGTAACGGCGAAAGGGGAAAAGAGCGCGATGGCGATCGTTCCCGACGATAAACTGTCTTTGGCGATCGGCAGAGACGGTCAAAACGCACGTTTGGCGGCAAGATTGACGGGCTGGAAGATCGACGTAAAGAGCGCGTCCTCTCCCGAAGCTGCTGAAATTTTGGCGCAGATTGAAAACGAAGAAAACGAAGAAACGATCGAGGAATAATCGCGCGGGAGGTGCGTTATGCCTAAAAAGAAAAATATTCCCATGCGTATGTGCATCGCTTGCCGTGAAATGAAACCCAAGGCGGAGATGACGCGCGTGGTAAGAAACGCGGAAGGGGAAATTTCCCCCGACCCGACGGGCAAAGCGCCCGGTCGCGGCGCGTATATTTGTTCCGGTGAAGAATGCTTGAAAAAACTGACGGGGAAAAAGCTGTTGAACAAAGCTTTTTCCGCGGACGTTTCCCCCGAGGTGTACCGCGGGGTAGAGGAGGACGCGCTTGGAGAAAAGTAAAATCGAAACCTACCTCGGTTTCAGTATCCGTTCGAGGAAGATTATCTTCGGCGCGGAAACGATTGAAAAACAAAAAAAAGGAGTTTTCTTGCTCGTCATAGACGGCGGGATCGGGAAAAACTCGTTAAAGCCCATGTTGCGCGCGCAGGAAAAGCTTGGCTGTCCGTTATATATCACGGACGAGGGCGCGCTTGCGGAATGGGTACACCGCCCTGCGGTAAAAGCAGTGGCGATCACGGATAACAACCTTGCCTCGGCGATGATCGAAAATGCCGACGGCGAGCCGAAATTCAAATTATATTCGGGAGGGAACAACTGAATCTATGGCAAAAAAATACGAGAACGTGGAGAAAATTACAACACTTTTGGACGATCAACAGCTTGGCGGTTTGCAAAAGCGTCTTTTATCCACGGAAAAAAGTCTTTCGGGGATCTTAAAGAAATTAGCGGTGATGGAAGCCGAAAAGCAGGAACGTGAAGAAGCGGAAGCGGCGGCAAGAGCAGCGGAAGAAGAAGCTCGCGCGGCGGCGGAAGAAGCGGCGCGTATCGCTGCGGAGGAAAAGGCGAAAGCGGAAGCGGCGGCAAAGGCGGCGGAAGAAGCGGAAAAGTCCAAGAAAAAGACCTCCAAAAAGAAAGAGGAAGCGGCGGCGGTTGAAGAACCCGCAGAAAAGCCTGCGCCTGAAGTACAAGAAGAAAAAGAAGTAAAAGCGGAGGTAGCGGAAGAACCTGCGCCTCAGCCCGAAGAAGAAAAGAAGACGGAAACAAAGCCGGAAGCGCGTACTTTCGTTCCCAAACCCGAAACGCGTACAGCAACGCCCGGCGCGCCTCGCGCTCCCAGATACTTCCGCAACGGACAGGAACAGGGCGTATACGTGGCGAAACCCGGCGTGGAAGCTTCTTCGTCGACGGGTTCGACTTACCGTCCCCGTCCCGCGGGCGATAGACCGCAAAGACCTGCCGGTGACAGACCGCAGAGACCTGCCGGCGCAAGACCCGCGCCCAGCGCGCCTATTGCAGCGCCGATCGCACCTTCGAGAGAAAAATCCTTCTCTGCACCCGCAAAGAAGAAAACCTTTGAAAAGACTTATACCGAAAAGAAACCTATGTCCAAACGTTCCTTGATTAAACAGCAAGGCATGACGGTGGAGGATTTCGACGAGGATAAGTCGGGTTACAGAAAAGTACGTTCGCCTAAAAAGCAGAAACGTCAGGAAATTCCCACTATCAAGATCGAACACGCTGTCGTTACGACGCAGGATATTCCTTTGAAAGTCCTTTCCGAAAAACTCGGCGTTTCCGCGGTGGAAATTACCAAGCGTTTGTTTAAGGAAGGCATAATGAAGGGGATCAACGATTCCATCGATTACGAAAATGCATTGATGATCGCGATGGATTTGGGGATCGACCTCGAATATAAACCCGAAAAGACGGCGGAAGAAGTGCTGATGGATACGACGGCGGTCGAAGACGAAAGCAAGTTGGTAACGCGTGCGCCCGTCGTTACGGTTATGGGTCACGTTGACCACGGTAAAACTTCGCTCCTCGACAAGATCCGTTCCACTACGGTTACGGCAGGGGAAGCAGGCGGTATCACGCAGAGCATCGGTGCCTATACGGTCACCGCAAAGGGTAAGCAAATCACCTTCATCGACACGCCCGGTCACGCGGCGTTCACGGCAATGCGTGCGCGCGGCGCGCAGGTAACGGATATCGTTATCCTCGTAGTTGCGGCGGACGACGGTATTATGCCTCAGACAGTGGAAGCGATCAACCACGCAAAAGCGGCGAACGTTCCCATTATCGTTGCTATGAATAAGATGGATAAATACGACGTCAACCCCGACAGAGTAAAGCAGGAGTTGATGCAATACGAGCTCGTTCCCGAAGAATGGGGCGGCGATACGATGTTGATTCCTATTTCCGCAAAGACGGGTATGGGTATCGACGAACTGTTAGAATCGGTCAACTTGGTTGCGGAAATGCAGGAATTGAAAGCGAACCCCGACCGTCAGGCAAAGGGTACGATTATCGAAGCGAAGTTGGATAAGGGCAAGGGCCCCGTAGCAAGCATTATCGTGCAAACGGGTACGCTTAAGACGGGGGATAACATTCTTTCCGGTACGACGATGGGGCGTGTCCGCGCTATGTTTGACGACAAGGGCAGACCTGTAAAATCGGCAGGCCCGTCCATGGCAGTTTCCATTTTGGGCTTGGAGGACGTTCCCAACGCAGGCGACAGCATTATGGCAGTCGACCAAGCGCTCATGAAGCAGGTACAGGAAGAAAGAAAGAACCGCGAACGCGAAAACATGATCAAAGAACAGAGCCGCGTTACCCTTGACGACGTATTTGCGCAAGTGGAAGAAGGGAAGATCAAAACTCTCAACCTCATCGTCAAAGGCGACGTACAAGGCAGCGTAGAAGCGGTAAAACAGTCCTTGGAAAAAATATCCAACGAAGAAGTGCGCGTAAAAGTCATTCATTCGGCGGCAGGCGCGATCAACGAAGGGGACGTTATGCTTGCGGACAGCGCAAATGCGATCATCATCGGTTTCAACGTTCGTCCCGATACGAAGGCGAAAAAACTTGCCGAACAGTCGAAGGTCGACGTCAGAAGCTATCGCATCATTTACGAATTGCTCGACGATATGGAAGCGGCGCTTAAAGGTATGCTTGCGCCCAAGCTTAAAGAAGTGCTTACGGGTAAATGCGAAGTTCGTCAAACGTTCAATATCACGGGCGTTGGTACGATTGCGGGTTGTTACGTTACGGACGGCAAGATCGTTCGCGGCGGGAAACTGAGAATTTACCGTGAAGATATCATGATCTGCGAAGGCGGCGTGAAACAGCTTAAGAGATTTAAAGACGATGTGAAAGAAGTCAATTACGGCTACGAATGCGGTTGTGCGATCGACGGCTTTAACGAAATCCGCGTAGGCGATATCATCGAATGTTATATCACGGAGGAGTTGAAGGCATAATGAAGGTGTCAAGAACTTCCCGTTTGAACGGTGAATATCAAAAAGAGATCAGCGAAATTATCCGTTTGCAAAAGGATAGAATGCCCGATTTAAAAGGGCTTGTATCCATCACGGAAGTGGACGTTGCGCCCGATTTAAAGACGGCGATCGTCTACGTCAGCATCTACGGAAAAGGAGATGCGGAAAGCAAACGTTCGTTGGAAGTATTGCAGGAAAACGCAGGGTTTATCCGTCATCAGCTGTCGCAGGTAATGCGTATGCGTACCGTACCTTCTTTGACTTTCCGTTTGGACGGCAGTATGGTTTACGGCGCAAAGATGGACGAACTGTTTAAAAAAATTACCTATTCCACGCCCGAAAATACGGACGAGGAATAACTTCGGGAAACCGTTAAGACAAAACGCTCCCTCCCTCAAAGAGGGAGGGATTTTTTGGGGATAGTATGAATTGCACTTTACAGCAAATTGCAGATAGGATCAAACAAGCGAAAAGCGTTTTATTGCTGACGCATATGCGCCCTGACGGCGATGCGATCGGCAGTATGCTTGCGCTTTCTTGCGCCTTGGATTTTTTAAAAATACCCCACCAGGTATGCGTTGAATCGGATATTCCGTCCAACCTCACCTTTTTGGAATGGATTGAAAAGGTGCAAAAGACGCAAAAGGGCGAGTTTGATTTGCTTGTAAGCCTCGATTGCAGCGACGAACAGCGGTTCGGACAGCTTTCCGAGGTGTTTTTCCTTGCAAAACGCAAAAAAATCGACACAGTCAACGTCGATCATCACGTTTCCAACAAGCAGTTTGCTAAATACAATTACGTTCGCGAATGTTCGGCAAATTGTATGCACGTAGCGGAACTCATCGCGTACATGGGCGCTCCTCTTGATAAAAAAACAGCAGAATATTTATTGGTGGGGCTATTGACCGATTCGGGAAATTTCTCCCACGACGACGTGAAGGAAGAAACTCTTGCTTTGGCTGCGAAACTGGTAAAGGCGGGCGCGGACATTCGCTATTACAATTATATGCTGTTTAAGCGGCAATCCAAAGCGCGCGCGGCGTTGTATGCGCGTACAATGAGCGCGATGCGTTACTACCACGACGACCGTTTCGCGGCGATCGTGGTTACAAAGAAGAATATGGACGAATGCGGCGCGGACGCGGGAATGACGGAAGGGTTTGTCGATTTTCCGTTGAACGTGGATACGGTGGAGATCGCCGCGTCGATATTAGAAGTGAAAAAAGGACAGTATAAAATTTCGCTCCGCTCGAAAAATTATGCGGACGTCAACCGTTTGGCAGGCGTTTACGGCGGCGGCGGACACGTTCGGGCTGCGGGGTGTATGCTATTTGGCGATTTGGAAGAAGTGTTGGACAAACTTTCGTATACGGTTTCGCAGTATTTGGAATGAGGAAAAAAGAGCGTATGAATTATTCGGATTCGGAAAAATTTATTATCCCGTTGATGTTTTTAATACTTGCATCCATCACCGTTTTATTGTGGTTGGTACTGCGTAACAAAAGCAAAGCCGTGCAGTCCATTCCCTTTATCGTCATTACGGTATTGCTGATCGTGGGAGAAGTGATTAAACAAATCAAATGTATACAAGAAGGGTACGATTACTGGAACATTCCCTTGCATTTTTGCAGTACCTATTTCGTTTGGCTTTCGTTGGCGGAATTTTCTTTTGGAAAGATGCGAAAAACGATGCAAAATATTGCGTTCGTGGCTACCGTGTACCTGTTCGTGGGGATGTATTACTCCCCAAGCGGTATTTTTGGAGATGCGTGCAATCATATTTTTGAGAACTATTTAGATACGCATACCGTACTTTTCCATCATCTCGTCATCTTGTATTTCATGTTATCGATCGCCTTGAAACGTTTTCAGCCGAAAAAGAAGGACGCTTGGGTTTGGATGGGCTGTTTTGCTCTGTATTTTACCGTGGCGGCGATTTGCGCTTATCGGTTAAACGAAAACTATTTCAATATTCTCGACAGCGAAAATATTCCGTTTATGGAAACCTTCCGTTTATGGGCGGGGCAAGTCGTTTACAATGCGGTACTTGGTTTTGTGGCAATCTTTATGGGGGCGATTTTTATTCGGATCGCCGTGCGAATACGTGAAAAATTTGCCACGGAAGAAATTGAGGTCGTGGAAGTTGTTGAGGAAAGCTCTTGTTTGAATTAAACCTGTAAAAAGTAATGAAAAAACACGCGGAAAAACCGCGTGTTTTTTGCTTAATGCAAAATATTTTTCCCTTATAGGGAAAAAATTTATACAAGAGGTTGCTTTTTTCACCGTGAACGTGTATAATAAAAGAGAATAAAATGGGAAATGCCGTACACAGCGGCATTTAGGAGAAAATATGGCTCAAAAATCGAGGAAATTAGAGGAAATTTTATCCATCGTCGGGGACGCGGCAAAAGTGGTTTCTTATGCCGATTATTTTGCTCGCCGTCCGTTGTTTTCCAGCCTGCGTATCAAAAACCAAGGCGAGGAAACGGTGGAGGGACTTACCCTGTCCATCACCGCCGCGAACGGAATGCTGTTGCCTTTCACCAAGGAAATCGACGTTCCTTATGAAAGCGCGGTCGAAGTGGATACGGGCAGTTTGCTTTCCCCCCTCTATTTTTCCGGTATTGAAAAAGTAGGGGAAGAAACGGTTACCGTTACCCTTCGCAAAGATAAAAAATTGATACTGTCGAAGGAATGGACGGTCACGGCGTTGCCCTTCGATTATTGGCAGGGCACGGAAGGGGACGCGGAATTGCTTTCCACATTCGTCCGCCCGAAACTGGGCGATTGCGCGCGCGTGCGCACGGAAGTGAGCGAGCAGTTGAAAAAGTGGAACACGCCCTGCGAAATCGGCAGTTATGTCGGCAACGATAAAAATGCCGTACGCCGTATCATCGCGGCACTGTATGCGGTATTCCGCCGTCATTCGATTTTGAAAAAATCCTGCGACTTGACCCAACCCGTAGAGGCGGGCGCAGGGACGAAAATTTTGACCGAGCGCAAGGCGAACTCGTTGGAGCTGGCGCTGTTTGCGTGCAGTTGTTTGGAAAGCATGGGATTGCATTCCGTGTTGGTATTCGGCGATAAGGAGGTTGCGGCAGGCGTATGGCTGTACGACAGCTGTTTCCTTGACACCGTTTCCGATGATATGCAACGTTTGGACGCGTATATTGCCGAGGGGATCAATAACGTCAGCTGTTTTGACGTAGAGGATTTGTTTTCGGATAAAAACGCGGCGTATTCCACTTCGGAAAACCATTTCCGCCAAAAATTGAAGGCGGGGGATTACGAACGCTGCGTAGACGTTCGCCGTTGCCGTATTTCCCATTTGATGCCGTTGCCCCTTCGCGCAAAGAGTGTGAAAGGGTTTGAGGTGCTGTCCGAAGAAGATATGTCGCCCGACGCAGCGCCGAAGGAATTGCGCGAGGCGCAAAAACTTTCACTCGATACCGAGGAAACGCGGGATAAGCTGTGGGAACGCAGATTGCTCGATCTTTCGATGAAAAACACGCTGCTGCACTTTAACCCGTCCAAAATGGCGTTGAAGTTGGTTTCGACCGCCGCGGATAAAACGTTGGACGCGTTGACCGAGCAGGACGAGTTGGTATTTATGCCCGCTACGGACGATATCAAGGCGATCGCGGCGAAAAAACAGCATTTCGGCATCAGTACGGATGCAAAACGTATGCGCGAATTGATCGATTTGGAAAACCAGTCGGGTTTGATTCGCACGTACGCGGACAGTACGGCGATGAGCGAAACGCTGGGGCGTTTGATTCGCAAAAATAAAGAATCGTACGAAGAATCGGGCGCAAAGATTCTCTATCTTGCCTTGGGCTTTTTGAAATGGTATTCAAAGACGGAAAACGTCGAACATTACGCGCCGTTGGTGCTGTTGCCCGTACAGCTGAAAAAGAGCAAAGGGGCAAGCGGCTATGCCATAGCGGTAACGGATGAAGAAGTGTCCGTCAACACGACGTTGCTTGAATTTTTGAAACAGGAATTTAACATCGATATCCGCGGCCTTGCCGAGGCGATTCACGGTTTGAAAATTTCCGAGATTCTTGCCATGGTACGTGTGGAAGTGGTCAAGATGCGCAACTGGGAAGTCATCGACGACGTATACGTAGCGGCGTGCTCCTTCTCGCGTTATCAAATGTGGAACGACCTTCGTCAAAACGTTAATGAGTTCTCGAAAAACAAGATCATCGAGGCGTTGCTTGAAAATTCCATTTTGGTCGGCGGCGGGTTGGAAGAAACCTTAAAAGAGGACGATTTCGCGCCGGAAACCACTTTGACGCCGCTTCCCGCGGACGCTTCGCAATGGGGCGCGATCGCTTTGTCGCAAAAGGGCAAGAGTTTCGTTTTGCACGGCCCTCCGGGAACGGGCAAATCGCAGACGATCACCAACATTATCGCCAACGCTTTAAATGATAACAGAAGCGTCCTTTTCGTTGCGGAAAAGCAGGCGGCTTTGTCGGTCGTTAAAAAGCGTTTGGATATGCTTGGTTTGGGGGATTTCTGCCTTGAATTGCATTCCAACAAAACGAACAAGACGGAAGTGGTGCAAAAGCTGCAAAACACGTTGGGGCTTGCGGGCGCGCAGGAGCAAGTGCGTTTAAGCGAAGCTTCCAATTCGATCGCACGTTTGAAAAACGAGCTGTCCGAGCCGCTTGTTGCACTCCATAAAAAACGCCGTTTGGGCGTGTCCATTTACGAGGCGGTGCTGATTTGTTTGAAGAACAAAAACGCTCCGTCCATCATGAACATCGAAAGTACTTTCTACGACGGCTTGACAAAGGAAAAGATCGAAGAATATGAAAACATGATGGTGCAGGCGGCGGTTTCCGCAAAGGAATGCGGCGGCGTGCACAATTCGCCTTTTGCCAACGTCAACGTTTCCGAATACAGCATGGAATTGCGCGATTTGATCTACTGCGCGTCCGAAGTCGTAATTGCGGAAATCAAACATTTAAAGAGCTATATCGCGCTGTTTTTGGATCTTTACCGTCAAAATATCAGCACGTTGACGAGAAAGAAACTGGAAACGCTTTGCGAAATTTCAAAACGCCTGCAAAGCGGTTCGCTCAATAAATATTTCAAGGAAAACGAAGAAGAATTTTTCGCCTTTTTCAACGCGAACAGAAGGTTGGACGTATGTTTCCAAAAATACTTCGCCGTTTGCAAGAAGCTCGTGGATATCGGCAAGGAATACAAGGCTCTGGGCGAATGGCTGGACGGCGGAAACGTCGATTACGAGAAAAATAAGACGGTCAAAGGGATCGTGAAGAAACTCAATAAAGCGGCAAATACGGACTTGGACAAGGACGCTCTGCTGTCGCTGTTGAAGACGGTTTATGAAATTTACGAGGCGATGGATTGCATTCGTTCCAACACCAAGCTGTCGCAGTATTTCACGTTTGCCTTTGGCAGAGTGGACTTTTTCGAGGCGCGTGCGAACTTTATGAAGGACTTGCACGAGTTGCATCAAATGTGTTCGTCCGTGTTTATGGATTACAATCCCGACAGCTTTAACAGTATGTGTATTCGCGCGGCAAGCGGATATTCGATGCCTGTATTGAAGGGACTGACGCGTTCTATGGACAGCTTTAAAGAGGCGGAGGAAAGTTTCCTCGATATCACGCAAGCGAACAGAGACCGTATCCCCGAGGAGGAAATTTTGGAGGCGTACACTTCAAAAGCGGGCGCGTTGATCGAGAACATCGATATGCTTGCCAACTGGTGTATGTATAAAAAGACGGCGCTGGCATTGAAC
>JAFUIT010000035.1 GCA_017468345.1 Clostridia bacterium | reverse complement strand
GCCTTCGGGAATGGAAAACGTAACGCCGTTTACCGCCTTGACCGTACCCGTGTCCGTATAGAAATAGGTATGCAGGTTGTCAAATTCAACGATATTCGCAGGATCCTTCATTTGCGTAAGGTATTCCGCCTCTACGTTCTTTCTCGTTTTTCTTTTCTCAAATGCCTTCGTGATCTTTACGTTTTGACGGGCAATTTTGCGGGATTCTCTACCCGATATATAATGAGATTTTTTCTTCTTTTCCGCCATAGTCTTACCTCTTCATTTTCGGGTCAAACGCGTCGCGCAAGCCGTCGCCGACAAAGTTAAACGCAAGGATCGCAAGAGTGATACAAATTCCGGGCGGGATCCAGAAGTTCGGATAGCCGGACAAATATTCCATCTTGGACGCCGCGCTGATCATTGCACCCCACGTAGGCGTACCCAAAGGCGCACCCAAGCCAAGGAAACCAAGCGTTGCTTCCATAAGGATAATACTACCAAGCCCCATCGTCATCGAAACGATCAACTGAGGCATAACGTTGGGCAACAAATGACGGAATATCTTTCTCGAAGTAGAAAGCCCGGAACATTTTGCCGCCAACATGAATTCCTGTTCACGCAAGGACAAAATTTGACCGCGGACAAGACGGGCAATACCGCCCCACCCGATCAACGTCAGCACGACCATTAGATAATACAGTCGACTGATATCCAAAATACCCAGCGACGTCAACGTCGCGGACAAGATCAACATGATCGGTAGCGTCGGTATACAGCTGATGATATCGACTATACGCATGATTAGGTTGTCGACCCATCCGCCAAAATAACCGGCTAAACCGCCCAAAATAACGCCGATCAGCGTTTCCAATATAATAACGACAAAACCGATGGTCAGCGAAATTCGACCGCCAAGCATCAAGTTGGTGAAAATATCTTCACCGTAATCGTCCGTACCGAGCAAATGTTCCGAATTGAGGTCGCCGCGCTTATTGATCGTGGGTTGCTGTACCGTAATTTCGTACGCGATCACGGTATCGCCTTCTTCCGTATAATATTTAATGCGGTCAGCCAAAACGATTTCGTTGCCGGGGTTTTTATCCTGAATTGCTTCACCGCTTTCCGCCCAAGGTGAAAGCATAGGTCCAACAAACGAGAACAGGAACAAAATGATCAGCATAACCAAACCGACCATAGACAGTTTCGAACGGAAAAACCGTTTCGCAACCATCATCCCGGGCGAAAGCACGCGCACGCGATCGTTCAGATTTTCACCGTGCAGATCTTCCGCAGTTTCTACGTTTTCGGTTACTACTTCTTCTTCAGGTACGTTGCTGAGAATTTCCTTTTCTTCCATAACGCCCTCCTTACGAACCGAGTTTGACGCGAGGGTCAACTACGGCATACATAATATCGGTAAGCAAAATACCGATAACGGTCAAAATCGCAATAAACATATTGTAGCCCATGATAAACGGAATATCGCCTTCCAACATAGCGTTGTAAGCAATATTACCGATACCGGGGATATCGAATACCGTTTCCGTGATCATTGCGCCGCTGAATAAGCTGGGCAACGTACCTGCAAGCAAAGTCACAAGCGGAATCAACGTATTTCTGAATACGTGTTTATACACGACGGAATGTTCGGACAAGCCTTTCGCGCGCGCCGTACGTATGTAATCCGCGTTCAACACTTCGAGCGTGTTGGTACGCGTATAACGCAACCACGAACCGATCGAAAGGACCGTCAACAAGAACATGGGTAGGATCAAATGCCATACCATATCGATAAAGCGGGTAAATCCGCTTGCCGTCGTGGGTAAGTTGGAATGCAAACCGCCGACTTCGAACCAACCCAAATCGATGGCAAAGAATTTGATCAAAATACTGCCAAGGAAGAAGGTCGGGAATGAAATACCGATCATGGTGAGCACCGTCGCAAAGTAGTCGAGCTTGCCGTATTGATTGCATGCGCACTTGATACCGAGAGGAATTGCAATAACAAGTTGCAAAATCAGCGACACGAAGGAGATCGCAAAGGATACGCCCATGTTTTTGAAAATAACGTTTTCAACGGGCTGACCGTACTTCCAAGAGTCACCGAAGTTCCCCTGACAGAAGTTGATAAGCCAATCGAAATATCCTTTGCAGATACCCCAAAACGAATCGTCATCCAACCCGTAATATGCTTTCATTTCAGCAAGTCTTGTTTCATATTCGACGTCGCTACCCGCGCTGCCGAGGCTTGCCGCCAACTTGTTTTCCAAATAATCCACGGGCATGAGGCGCACCAAGGTATAAATGATCGCCGATACGCCGACTAAGATCAATATGGAAAGCAATAATCGTTTTATAACGTATTTAACCATCTGTTTTTCTTCACTTTTTCTTTTATTTTTTCGGAAAAAGGATCACAAGAAAATTAGTTGTAATCCACTTCCCAGAGACGATCGTATACACCTTCGTTTGCGGAAGGATTTTGATTCAGCGTTTTTTCATCGATAACTTTGCTGTTGTATACAACAAGGTCTTTTCTCTGATAGGTAGGAAGTTCTACCGCCAATTCCATAATGTCGTCCAAAGCTTCCGCGTAAATTGCCGCACGTTCGCTTTCTACCAACGTTTCACGAGCCGCTTCGATCTTTTCGCTCAATCTGTTGATAACGCCTTGTTCATAGCTGAACTGTTCGTTGTCTGCGAAAATCGATTCGTAGCCCCAGTTTTTGATGCTGGTTGCTTTACTGTCTTTATGGTAAACCTGATAAAGGTCGGGGTCAACCGTGGAGGACCAAGCAGCCGCCCAAACCGCCAAACCGCCGGTTGCCAACTTCTTGAGCGCCGTGATATCCGTCGTTACGGAGATATCGAAACCGCAATCGTTGAGGAAGTCCGCCGCGTCTTGGAACATAGCGTATGCGGGGTGATCGGTCGTTTCACCTGCGATGGTGAAGGTGATCTTCAACTTATCGCCGTCTTTTGCGTAAATGCCATCGCCACCCTTTCTCCAGCCTGCGGATTCCACCAAATCGGTAATGTCTTTTGCCGTCGTCGTATAAGCGATCTTCGAGTATTCTTCACAATCTTCGGGATATGCCCAAGACAAGGTCGACATAGGTCTGTAAATAACCTGTGCAAGTTCTTCCGTGTAGTAGTTTTCTACGATGGAAGCGGTGTTCATTGCTTTCATGATCGCACGGCGAACTTCGATGTCGGGAACGAATTTGGGGTTGATACCTACGTAACCGTAACCGTTCGTCGTGTAGTCTTTCTTGTTCAAGTGGTCGTATTTACCGACTTCGTTGATGTTTGCAACCGTAGCCTGAGGTTCGCCGAAATCGATATCCCCTGCCTGCAACGCCTGCATGATCTTGTCCGAACCTACTACTTTATAACGGAGATATTTTATCTTCGCGTTGGTAACCGTGTCGTCGCCCATCGAATCGAAATAGGTGTTGCGTTCGAAGTATACCCAGTTGTTTCTGTAAAAGTTGTCTTTGTTAACCGTGCCGGACCCCTTTTCGTTGGTTGCCTTGTACACGCCTGCACCCATGGGCAAACCGTTCTTTGCAGGATCTTGCAATACGGTGTCAAAGAAGTTCTTGTTTGCAAATTCTACGCCGAATTCGGTATTTGCAATCGCGTCTGCGTTGGAGTAATAATGCATAGGAGCAACGGAGAATGCAAAGTTCCAAATTGCTTTCGGGTCAACGCCGTTGATGACAATCTTCAATACGTCGTGTTTGCCGCCAAGCGAGCTGCCGTCGAAATTGTCTTCTCTCGTATACGTTGTAATACCGGAAATACTCTTTACCTTCAACGAACCGTCGTCGTTTTTAATGCTTTCGTAATATTCCGTTCTTGCTTCCGCCGCAATTTCTTCACGGATCTTCGAGCCGGTTGCCCAGTAACGGATAACGTTTGCCAACTGACCGTCCGTGCTGGTATACGTATCGATAACCGTTTCAATCGCATATTCTTTTACGGCAATTTCTTTCGCTTCCGCTTCGGTACAGCCTTCTCTCGCCATAATTTCTTGAAGTCTGCTCTGATCGTTTCTCGCGTCCTCGATATTTTCCGTCTTCATATCCAAAGGATCGTCCAAGCTGGTAAGGTATTTGCCGTTTTCATCCTTATCGGCGCTACCCTGCGTGTACGTTACGGAAATAATACCTTCGTTTAAGTAATAAATTTGCCAATCTTCGGTAAAGCTATATTCGTCTTCATAGCTTTCCAACGTACCTGCTACCGCCGTCCAGTCGGATTTTGCTTCTTCTTCGAACAATTCCTTTACCTTTTCGATATCTGCCGCTACCTGCGTAGTCAATGTAGGTTTTGCATCTTCGGGATCGAGATAATCGAGCATATCCGTGATACGCTGCGTCGCCGTTGCGTAGAACATAGCGTCGGAGCTTTCCGTACCGTCTTGTGCGGTAGGATCCTGTTCACGGTAAGCCTTCAAACCTTGGATATCCGTCGAATAGATAGTCGCCGAACCCATATAGGAAGGATCGAGGTATACGTAGAGGTTGAACAGTACGTCTTTGATCGTAAGGTCAACGCCGTCGCTGAATTTCATGCCGTTTTTGATGATGAATTCGTATTCCGTCGTCTTTGCCTGTTCACCGTCCGTCGTAACTTCGCCGCTTGCCGTCTTCATCGTCTGCTGATACGATTTTACAACCGTGGGTACGTCGTCGCCGCATTTAGGGTTACCCTGTTTGTCCGTCGTCAACATACCTACCTGCGTCATTGCCGCAATCGTCGTATCCGTTGCGGAAGTTGCGAAGAAGGGGTTAAAGTTACCGTCCAACGCGTCCGTTGCAAATACGACTGCACGCGTTTCCGTATCGTAAACGCCGCTTTCCTCGTCCTTTTTACAGCCTGCAAACAGCGACATTGCCGTTACAGCGCTCAAAGCGAGGCATCCAAATCTTTTTACCGATTTATTCATATATATTCCTCCGTTATTTTTTCTCAATTATTTCAGTCGTTGGCTTTTACAATTTGAAAGTCCACGATATCTTCCGCCGTACCCGCCACGACAAATTCCTTACCTTCGGACGCCGTTACGTATTCGCTGTCCGTATTATAACCGCCGAACAAGCACTTGGTGTAATCCGCTGCGTCGCCTGCGTTGATGTTTTCCACCACCGCGCCCTTCACGCCGTCTACGGTCATCTTACCGGAAAGGTTCACGTTCGATACGGTCGCGCCTTCCGCTTTGGACAAGAACGCAAAGTATACGCTTGCCTGGAAGGTCGTCAATTTCATCGTAACGTTGAAGTTTACGTTTTCAAACGTGATATCTTTCAACACAGCCGTTTCTTCGATCGCGCCGAACAATGCAACCGCCGGTTCGGTCGCCGAAACCGTCTTGTTTACCGTCAAGTTTTTGATGGTATAGCCGTTACCGTTGATTTCGCCTGCAAATTTTGCAACGCTGAAATCCAAAGCGGAATTTGCACTGTCGATATCGTTGCAGAGCCAATAACGCTTGTTCGCGCCGTTTCTCAACGCTTCGAACATATCGTATACGTCTTGCGAATCCTTGACGAGCGTCCAGTCGCCCGCTACGTATTTTGCATAGATCGTCTGCTGTTCAACGCCACGCTTGATCGGCCAAGTTACGGGAGTCGTACATTTTGCATCCGTGTAGTAGCCTACGAAAGTATACGCTTTATTTTTTACTTTGAAAAATACCTTTTCGGGCGTCGTTGCGGAGCTGACGATTTCATCTTTCGAGTCATATTCGATTTCCCCAAGCGTATCGCCGTTTTTATAGGATACCGCACCGCCGTTTTTACCTGCCGCCGTACCGGAAATCGTTTTTCCGTCCTCGCAAGCCATCACGACCTTCAATCCGGCAAGCGCACGCCATTTCGCCGCTACGATCCAATGATCGCCTTCCTCTAAAGGAACGGAGAAATCGACCGCCTCGCCCAGTTCGCAAAGCCCGCTTTCTTCATCGATGACCTCCGCTACGTGATACCAACCGACAAATTCGAAGTTGGCGCGGGTAATCTCGATCGAACCGCTGACAGGAGTCACCACGCCGATGTTGAGCGCCTTTGAACCGACCGAATAATAAATGTCTTTCTTCCGGTTTTTGTTTTCAAATTGCCCGCCGTTGGTGTAATACGTAACCTGCGGATTGAGGTTGCGCGTTTCCAAAATCTCCTCCAAGCTTTCGCCCATGGAACAGCCGGCAAAGACAAACAACGACAAGATCGCCAACAAAAATACGATCAGTTTTGCTTTCAATTTTCTTTTCATTGAATATTCCTCTGTGCTTTCGTTTTCTATACAAAAATCGGGCGTTCTTCCTCATTTTTGACATTAAGACCCAATTTTGCTTATAACACATCTATCATTTTAACCCAAAAAAAATTTTTTGTCAACCGTTCTTCCTCTATATATATAAATAAAATACCATTTATACGATAATTTTTTAGCATTCGAAAAATCGATAAAATCGATTGATAAAGGTGATAAACAATCAGAAAATGTTATTATTCAACAAAAAAAAGACCCGTCCAAAAGTTATCCTTTTGAAACGGATCTTTGTATTTACTGTATTTTTTCCTCTTATTTCGTCATTTTTTCCTGCTTTACTTTGTGATCGATGATATGGCGGGAAGCCAATTCGTCTTGTACCTCCTCCACGGTTATGCCCATTTGCGCCATCAAAACGAGCACGTGATAAGCAAGGTCGGCAATTTCATAAATCGTTTCCTTTTTATCCCCTGCCTTACCGCCGATGATGACTTCCGTACATTCTTCCCCGACCTTTTTCAGGATTTTATCCAAACCTTTTTCGAATAAGTACGTAGTGTACGACCCTTCGGGGCGTTCCGTCTTTCTTTGCATCAGCAAATCGTATAAGCCGCGCAGGCTAAACTCGTGGCGTTCCTCGTCGATATACAAGGGGTTGAAAAAGCAACTTTCCGCGCCCGTATGGCAGGCAGGACCTTCCTTTTCGACTTTTACAACCAAAGCGTCCTTATCGCAGTCCGCCGTGATGGAAACGACGTTTTGCACGTTGCCGCTTGTTTCCCCTTTGCGCCAAAGCTGTTGACGGCTGCGGCTGAAAAAGCAGGTTCTTCTTTCCTGCATCGTAATGTTTAAACTTTCTTTGTTCATGTACGCCAAAGTCAGCACTTCTTTCGACTTTGCGTCGACGACGATTGCCGGGATCAAACCGTTGCCGTCAAATTTCAATTCGTTTACGTTGATCATAATTACACCTCTTTATCTTCTCACGTTGATACCGTTTTGCGCCAACGTTTGCTTTAAATCGCTAATTTTTATATCCCCGAAATGGAATACCGACGCCGCTAATCCCGCGTCAATTTCGGGTATTTGTTTGAATAGATCGACAAAGTCCTGCTGACAGCCCGCGCCGCCCGACGCAATCACGGGAACGTTGACGGTATCGCAAACTTTTTTCAACAGTTCGATATCAAACCCTTTTTTCACGCCGTCCGTATCCATCGAATTGACAACGACTTCGCCTGCGCCCTCTCCCACGCAACGTTTGATCCATTCGATCGCATCTAAACCCGTGTCTTCGCGTCCGCCTTTCGCAAACACGCGAAACTGTCCGTTTACCCGACGGATATCCACCGAAATAACGACGCATTGATCGCCGTATTTTTTCGCCGCCTCCCCAACCAAAGCAGGGTTGTTGATCGCGCCGGAATTGACGCTGACTTTGTCCGCGCCGCAGTCAAGCACTCGTTCAAAATCCGCCGTTGAACGAATACCTCCCCCCACCGTAAGGGGGATAAACACCGATTTTGCGACGTCGCAAAGCACGTCCGTAAACAACGTTCTTTCCTCCGCCGAAGCGGCGATATCATAAAAGACCAGCTCGTCCGCGCCGCCGTCGGAATATACCTTTGCCAACTCCACGGGCGAAGCCACGTCGCGCAGTCCTTCAAAATTGACTC